>JAJTXZ010000018.1 GCA_021463195.1 Anaerolineae bacterium | reverse complement strand
GGTATGGGCTCACCATCTTTCGGACGAGTTTTGCACTCGGGGTCTGACCGGAGTCACCATACCCACAGTTGAACTGCTTATCTGTAATATATCAGGTTTGTCCCTTGAACCCATCTGGAATCTGCTCTAACGTTTGCCACACTTGGAATTCTGAAATCCGCATATCATCTCGGAATTCGTTTTAGCGCACCGCCGACATGAGGGCGCCGACGACGGCGATGCCCGCGGCGACGAGAAAACTGACGGTGATACCTTGGTACAACGCCAGAGGTCCTGGCGCGGTATTTTGGACAGTCGAAAAAATCGCGCCAGCCAAACCGACACCCATGACCATGCCCACATTGCGCGCGGTAGCGAGAATGCCCGCCGCGATGCCTTGACGCTGACGCGGCGCGGAACCCATGAGCGCGCTGTTGTTGGGCGAGACAAAGATGCCGGTGCCAAGCCCGACAACCGCCAACGGGATGACGATTTCGGCGATGGATGAGGTGGGGCCTAACTGCGCGAGCCAAACCAAACCGCCCGCGAGAATCACCATGCCGAGCGTGGCGAGCACGCGCGAACCGATGCGGTCGGACAAAGTTCCGCTGAGCGGCGCCGCAAACACCATCACCAATGGCTGCGCGGTCAGAATCAGCCCCGCATCTTGCGGACTAAAGCCGCGTCCTTGAATCAAATAGAACGGCAACAAAAAAATAATCGCATACAAACAAATGTAATTCGTAACCGCCGTCGCCGTCGAAGCGCTAAAAAGACGCGAACGAAACAGCGTCAAATCCACCATCGGAAAGGCGGCGCGCTGTTCGATGATAATAAAGATGGCGAAAATCAAAATAGAGCCAACAAGCAAACTCAGCGTCAACGGCGCGGCCCAACCCCATTCCGCGCCTTGATTCAACGCGAGCAGCAGCGCCACGATGCCAGCGGTAAACAAGAGCGCGCCGACTGAATCAAAACGTTCGCGCCGCGCCGTCGTTGTTTCGGCTGGAATAAAACGCGCTGCCATGCCGAGTCCGAGCAAACCAATCGGCACGTTGATAAAAAAGACGGCGTGCCAACTGAATTGCGCGGTGAGCCAGCCGCCCAATGAGGGTCCAACGGTCAAACCGAGATAGGTCATGGTCCCTTGCAAACCTAAAGCTTGGCCGCGCTGTTCTGGCGGAAAATTTTTTGTCAAGATGGCGGGCGAATTCGCAAAGAGCATCGCGGCGCCAAACGCTTGCGCCGCGCGAAAAATAATTAACGTGTAAATGTCCGGCGCGAATCCGGAGATGAGCGACCCCAAAATAAAAATCGCAAAGCCGATGAGATACAACGGTTTGTTGCCGAGCATGTCGCCGAGCCGACCGAACGTGAGCAGCCAGCCGCTGACGACGATGAGGTAAATTGTGACGACCCATTCAACGGTCGCCAAATTCGTATTAAAGCTCTCGCGCACAACCGGCAAAATAATATTCGCGACGCTGGCGTCGAGCGCGGACATGAAGGTGCCAATGCCGACGCAAATCAAAATAATCCATTTATGCTTGTACGTTTGCGCGGGTGAAACAATCGCAGCCATAAGCTATGCCTTTGGTTCTAGAAGCATGATTGGAATCGGGCGACCGCCGGTCCGTTTTTGGTATTCCGCGTATCCTTGATACAACGTTACCGCCTTTTGCCAATAGTGTTCATATTCCGCGCCTTGGGTCGCGCGCGCGCTAAACGCGCGCGTTTCGCCGCGATAGGTGACAGCGCACTGCGGTTGCGCGCGCAGATTATGATACCACGCGGGATATTTGGCGCCGCCCCAATTCGACGCGATAAAAATCACTCGGACGCCATCGGGAATGGCGAGCAGTGGAAGCGCGCGAGGTTGTCCGCTTTTCGCGCCGGTGGTGGTGAGAATCGCGACGGGTAAACCGGTTGCCCAGCCGCCTACTGTAAAACGTCCGTTGGTGAGCTCGAGCGCTGCGCGGTCAATATGGTGAAAGATAAACGAAAATAGTTTTGCGCCCCAACGCGACGAAGAGAGCTTGTGATTGAAACGATGCCACGCGTTCGGATGCGGTTCGGGAATGAACATGGAAAGAATATGCAAAGTGGAGCGCGGAATGATGAAACTATGATTCAACTGCGGTTGTTGCATCTTGGCCCGATTCATCGGCTGACTCGTCTGCTTGTGGACCGGCGAGCGCGTCGCGATTGGTGACGGCGGAGCCCAGCCACAGCGCGGCGAGTTTCAGATGGTCGTAATTTTGTTCGGTTGTCTTGGCGCCCAAACCGTCGGCGAGACCTGCCAAGAGCGGAATATCTTCAAAGGCAAAAAAACCTTTCATGCCTTGGCGCCAATCGAACGCGGCATCAAAGACGAGTCCCGCCATTTCGGCGGCTTGTTTGAGCAGCGCGATTTGTTCTGGCGCGGCGAATGACCACAGCGCGATCACAATGGCGGCGGCTTGCGGAAAATTTTGCATTCCTTTGGCGAGCGCTTTGCGCTGTTCGATCGGATGCGCTTTGACAAAGGAACGCGCCCCTTGCGCGGGCAGCGCGTGGAATGTCGCGCGCGCCAGCTGTTGCAGCTCGGGTTCGGCGGACGCGATTTGTTTCAATGCCATGCCCGCGACCAACAGCCGATAATCTTCGCGCATGTAATAGCTCACTTCAAGCCAATTATGCAAATCGAAATCCGCCATACTCGCTCCCATCATGCGGCGCGCGCGCCGCAGAAAAAGATATATTCAAACGAACGCGATTATAACGCGTGGGGCGCGCAATGCCAATTATGCGCGGCTATCGAGGCGCGCGCTAAAATTTGGCGGGAGCATACTAAATTCCGCAACCTGCAAAGGCAGGTTGCGCGTTTTGGTTGCGCGCGAATTGATTCGCCCAAAAGCGTGGCGCGGTCAAATCGCATATTGCTTTATGCTATAATCGGGGCGTTTTACCAGAAAGGAAAAAACATGCAAAGAATTTTTTATTCCAATTTGCGCCGCGCCGCCGCGATATTCGGACTAGTTCTGTGTTTGCTCCTCTTGGCGAATGCCGCGCCGCGCTCGTTCAGCGGAATGAACGAGGTCGCGTACGCGCAAGCGCCCCAAGCCCCCGCCGCCGCGCCGGTTCTTACCGTCAATTTGAATCAAACGCGCGGCAAAATTGACGCGAATGCCTTTGGCGTGATTGTCGGTAACAAGAGTATGCGCGTCCCCGAACAAACGTATTTTTATCGCAGCGCTGACGGCAACCAGGACTTGAAAAATTTGGGCGTGCGCAATCTGTATTATTGGGTGGACCGCGATGATTGGGAAAACCCATACGACTCGTTCACGGCTGAGCCCGTGTCGCCCGCAACTGTACTGTACGTGGATGAATTTTTAGCGGTGAGCCAGGCGCTTGGCGCCGACCCGATGATTTCGGTCAATATCACACACCTTTGCGCGCGCGACAATCAGAATCTCCCGTACTCTATCGCCAATGTCAAATGCAATATGGCGACCAAAGAAGATGCCAAAGACTTTTTGGCGCATATAAAAGCGATTGGCGTACCCAAGGTAAAATATGTTTTCTTGGGCGTTGAACCCTATGCGGGATGCGCGTACTGGCTCGAGGGCATAAACTGTGTCACGCGCATTGGCGAACATAAAATTCAGTTGACGCAGCAAGAGTACGCGAAACGCGTAAAGGCATGGACCAAAGCGCTGCGGCAAGTGGACCCGAAAATCCAGGTTGGCTTGCAGTTAATTCCCAACGCCTTTATTTGCAAAAGCGACTGTAAAGGCGTTTCGTGGGATGAAACCGTGCTCAAAAAAGTAGGTAATCAAGTTGATTTTGTGGTGACGCATCAATATTTTCAAGTGGATACGGCAGTGCCGGATGAAGCCACCGCGCAGCGTTATTCGTATTATCAGAATCAGACGGATATTCGCGTGGACAAACAGGGCAAGACCGCGATGCCCAAAACAATTCGTCAAGAATTGACGCAATGGCTGCCAGCGCGCAAGAACCTGCCGATCTTTGTCGGCGAATTTAACGCCTCGCGCACAAACGGCAATGATAATTCGTTTGCGATTGCTACGCGCATGTCGCTGTACGCGGGTTTTGGTTTGGTGGAAGGATATTTGGATTCGATTTCGCCCGTTACGCTCAATGGCGTCAGGTACCCCGGCGCCGCGCGCTTGGTCTTGTTGAATTTGTCCTCGCTGCCGGTGATGCTGGCGCATTACCTGCCGTTAGATAATCCAACGACGCTGGTCAAGGCGCCGGCGTGGCACATGATGGCGGCGTTAAACGAATTGCAAGGCAAAACGTGGATTACCGCCAAAGTCAAGAAAAATCCAAAGACACCGGCGGGGCGCGCTGCGCTGCGCGCGTACGCGGTGAAAAATAATAAACAAGTGTGGTTGGTGGTTTTAAATCACAGCGCGGACACTGCATACACAATGAATGTGAACCTCGTCGGCGCGAGACCTTTGAGCGCGACAATGACGGTGATTGGAGGTACTGCCGCCGGTTTCTTGACGCAAAATACGCCAGACAATCCTGCCGCGATTATGCCCGTCACTAGCGCGGTGCCGCCCGGAAAAATCAAAGCCGACCGGTTGGAGGGCATCACCTTTCCCGCGCATTCCATGACCGTCATCAAGTTGCATGGCAATTAAAGCCGCGGCGCGCGACGCGAGCGTTCGCATCCCAAGTCGAATCGTATCAGCACAGTGGATTATCCCTGTGCTGATTCTTGTGCTTGCGTTTGCGCTCCGCTTTTATCATCTCGGCGATAAAGGTTTATGGGGCGACGAAATCGCCCAAGTGCGGCGTTCCAGCATTGCTCTGACGCGCATCTTGGATGAGTATCGCGAACCGCCGCGCTTTTTTCTGCAATTCGTTCTGATTCATCTGACGCGCGAGATTGGGACGTCCGATTTTTGGATGCGTCTGCCATCCGCATTCGCAAGCGTGCTTGGCGTGGCAAGCGTGTATCCGCTCGCGCGTCGTATGGCGGGTTTGACTGTGGCGCGCGTTGCCATGTTGTTTATGGCGCTGGCGCCTTTTCAAATTTGGTACGCGCAGGACGCGCGTATGTACGGAGCTTTGACGTTGTACGCGATTCTGGCGCTCTATTTTTTTACGCGCCTGTTAACGCAGCCGAGTTGGCAAGCTGCGGCGGGCTTGATTCTATCTAGCGCGCTATTGGCGTACAATCATTTATTTGGATTCTTGGTTCTGCTGACGCTCGTTGTGATTGCGGCGATCTTGGCGGCGCAGGACTGGCTTGCGCGGCGCGGCAAAACATCCGCGCCCAGTAACATTCCGGGACTCGGCGCTGTAATCCTATGTATGGTACTAGTTGGCGCGCTTGTTTTGCCCTTGCTCCCCGGCACATTACCGTTTGTGTGGCGCAGCGGCTTGCGCGATGCGAGCGTCGAGTGGCGTGAGCTGTCGCCGTTTCAACTTTCCCCTGCCTTTTTATCCGAGTTATTTGGGTATTTTGGTTTGAGCGCAGGCGCGGATTGGCGGATGTGGCTTTCTTTAGGAATTGCGTTGAGCGGCTTGGCGGCGCTGTTCCGCCGCGATGCGCGACAGGGGTTGCTTACCTTGTTATGGGTAACGGTTCCACTCGTCGTATTGGGTCTCGCGCGCCCGCGCCATGAAGTTGTGCCGCGCTATCTGATTTTTATACAACCCGTTTATTTGTTGTGGCTTGCGCAAGGCGCGGTCGCGGGTTACGCGTTTTTAAGGTCGCGCGCCGCGCTGTGGACGCGTGAGCGAGAAAAAATACAGCGCGGTTCAAAATATGTCGGCGCGGTGTTATGTATCGCGGGCTTGAGTGTAATGATTGCGCCGCCGCTTGTATCGTTGTACCGGCGCGCGAAAATCAATGATTGGCGCGCGGTGTCAGCTTATATAAGCGCCAACGCGCGCGCAGGCGATTTCGTTACGGCGGAGCGCGGCACCTGGGGCTTGCGCGCGTTAACGTATTATTGGCCGCAGCCAGAAAAAAATCGCGTGCGAGACGAAAGTCTGGCACAGATGCAGCAAGCATTCGCGCGTGGACAGACTGTGTGGTATTTGTCGTTGGGCGGGTGGTTTGACGCCGAAGGCGAAAATTGGGCGCGCGCGTATTTGACACCGATCGCGCCGAGCGCATGGCAGCGTCCGGACCTAGATTATACGCAACGCGATGAATTTGTTTTTCCGCAATCCGAAGGTTATGTTACGATTTATCGGTCGGCGGCGCCAGCGGAAAAATAAATCAACCGCCGCGCGCGCGGATACGTTATACGAATTTATAAATAAACACCGCGTCGCATGCGACGCGGTGTTTTCTTGCTATCTGCTTTCGTGTTTGCCGACGCTTGCCCGTTTAACGGTCTAGTAATCGGGCATTGGCGGCGCGCCCATGGGCGCTTTGTCTTTTTCCGGCGCGTCGGTAATCAACGCTTCGGTGGTGAGAATCATCGCCGCGATGGACGAAGCATTTTGCAGCGCGCTGCGCGTCACTTTGGCGGGATCAATGATGCCTGCGGTGAGCATGTCTTCGTACTCTTCGGTCATGACGTTAAAGCCGAGACTGCTGTTGCCTTGATCTTTTTGCAAGCGGCGCACTTCGCCGACGACCACCGCGCCATCTTCGCCCGCGTTTTCGGCGAGTTGGCGGAGCGGTTCTTCGAGCGCGCGTTTCAAGATAACGACGCCGGTTTTCAAATCGCCGGTCAACGCGTTGTCGCCTTTGATGAGCGCATCGAGCGCGGGGGCGATGTTCACGAGCGCCACGCCGCCGCCGGGGACGATGCCTTCTTCAACCGCCGCGCGCGTCGCGCTAAGCGCGTCTTCGACGCGGTGTTTCTTTTCTTTGAGTTCGGTTTCGGTCGCGGCGCCGACGCGAATCACTGCCACGCCGCCGGACAATTTGGCGAGACGTTCTTGCAATTTTTCGCGATCGTAATCGCTCGTCGTTTTTTCGATTTGCGCTTTGATTTCGTTGATGCGGCCCTTGATGTCTTTGTCCGAACCGGTGCCTTCGATGATGGTCGTGTCGTCTTTGTTGGAAATGACGCGACGCGCCTGACCGAGATCGCTGACGTTAGTGGTTTCGAGTTTGCGGCCCATTTCTTCGGTGATGACGTTGCCGCCGGTGAGGATGGCAATGTCGCGCAGCATTTCTTTGCGGCGGTCGCCAAAGCCGGGGGCTTTGACGGCAAGCACGTTCAACAAGCCGCGCAATTTATTCAGCACCAATGTCGCGAGCGCTTCGCCTTCGACATCTTCCGCGATAATTACGAGATCGCGTTTGCCCATCTGGACGAGTTTTTCAAGCACCGGCACAATGTCGGTGTGCGCCGTGATTTTCTTGTCGGTGATGAGGATGTACGGGTCGCTGATTTCCGCTTCCATCTTTTCGGGATTGCTGACGAAATAGGGCGAGATATAGCCGCGGTCAAATTGCATCCCTTCGACGTAATCCACTTCAAATTCGAGACCGGTCTTGGATTCTTCGACGGTGATGACGCCATCTTTGCCGACTTTGTCCATCACGTCGGCGAGCAGTTTGCCGATTTCGGGATCGCCGCCGGAAATAGTTGCGACATGAGTCACGTCCGCTTTGCCGGCGATCGGTTTGGAAAGTTTTTTGATTTCTTCGACAACGAGTTCGGTGCCTTTTTCGAGGCCGCGTTTGAGCAGCATCGGATTGGCGCCGGCGGCGACGACTTTTAAACCTTCGGTCACAATCGCTTGCGCGAGAACGACGGAAGTGGTCGTGCCGTCACCCGCCACGTCGTTGGTCTTGGTGGACGCTTCTTTTAAAAGTTGCGCGCCCATGTTTTCGTACGGATTTTCGAGTTCGATATCTTTGGCAACGGTTACGCCGTCATGCGTGACGGTTGGCGCGCCGAATTTTTTGTCGAGCGCGACATTGCGACCCTTGGGGCCGAGCGTTGTCTTTACGGCATCGGCGAGCGTATCCACCCCAACTTTGAGATGTTTGCGCGCATCGCCGGAGAATGAAAGTTGCTTTGCAGCCATGGTTTCCTCCGAGTAATAAAGGATGAGGGATGAAGGATGACAGACGCGCCTTGAACTGCAAAGACGTCGTCCATCGCCCGTCGTCCGTCGCCCTCTTTATTTTTGAACAACTGCGAGAATGTCTTTTTCCGAGAGAATCAGTAATTTCTTGTCGCCGATTTTGATCTCGGTGCCGCTATATTTGGCGAAAATAACTTTGTCGTCTACGGCGACTTCGAGCGGAATACGTTTCTTGCCATCTTCGTCCCATCTGCCGGGACCGACGGCGAGGATTTTGCCTTCTTGCGGTTTTTCTTTTGCCGTTTCGGGCAACAATAGCCCGCTGGCGGTCGTTTCGTCGCGGTCAAGCGGCTCTACAATAACACGATCGGCAAGGGGGCGTAGTGTTTGGTCTGCCATAATGCTTCTCCTTGAATCTTGATTTTTTTGGAAATCTCACACAGAAATAGGTTAGCGCTCAATCGCAAAGAGCGCTAACCGATAAAAAATATACCACAGAAATAGGACTTGTCAAGTAGTTTTGACGCGAGAAATATAAAAATTTTATAATAACGCGCGTTACACATGGGTAGGACAAATTTAAAATTTGTCGTACGGCTGCGCGTCAAGGGAGGACAAATTTAAAATTTGTCGTACGGCTGCGCGTTAAGGGAGGACAAATTTAAAATTTGTCGTACGGCTGCGCGCGAGATAATTCCAAGTGTTGATGCCGCAAGAAAAATTTCGCGCGCCGATGCGCGTGTTGCGCCGCGAACAATTCGCTGACAATTTTCATTTAGGCGACGCAAACGCGCGATTCTCTGTTATGATAAGACTATCGTCAAGCGAACGCGGACGCGCTTTTTTTCAAGGCGCGTTTGTTGGCAAAGGGTTGTTGTAATCAAATTGACATTGGAAAGAGCATATCAAGTACATCAATCCTATTGCTTAATGGGGTTGCAAACCTATACAATTCTTGTGTCAAAAGAGCTCGGCGCCGTGGCGCATCTTTCGGGGGGCGAAACTAGTCGGATGCCTCCACTCGTTCCTGCAAGGATAGGTGGAGTTTTTGCGTTTGTGGAAAATGTTTTGCGTCGCGCAGCTAGCTCCAAGTAACGCGCGTCTATGTAAGCGCAGGTCTGTTTAGCATGAGAGAACCGATTATGGATAATCAAGTCCAAGCGCGCAATATCAATGCGTATCGTATCGCGGGAGTTCTCGCTGCCGTCATGCTTGCTCTAATTGGGGCGGGCTTGTTGAACGGCACCAGAATTTTCACGTTGGGTTTGTGGTCGGCTTTGGTAGCGATATGTGTGATCGCAATCGTGTTGACGCGTCGCAATCGGCGTGACTTGGGCATGGCATTGATTTTGGGCGTGGTGTTAATCGCGGCGCCTTTTTCTTCTTTTGCTTCGCAGGGCGCGGGAGTTTTGCAGGGATTGGTCGTGCTTGTCATTTCGGGCATGTGCGCGTATTTGGCGTTGTCGCCGCGCTGGCGCATTTGGGCGTTACTGGCAGGCGGCGTTTCAGCGGCGATGTGTGTATTGCTCGATGTGTTTGGTTCGCCGACGCGCCCGGTGGTGTTGAACTTTACCGCCACAGTTATCGTCGCGTTAGCGACCTTGGGCTTGTACAGTATTTTTCTTTTGAGACATTTTTCAAAATTCAGCATCCGCGAAAAAATTATTGTCGTTGCCCTCGCGTTAACTTTGATTCCGCTGGCGATTTTAGCCGTCATTAATTATCGCGCTTCGACCGAAGTTTTCACTCAACGCGCCGGCGTCGCGCTCAAGAATGTGGCGGATACGCAGGCGCAAAATATCTCGGCGCAGTTGGACCAAGAGGCGCGCGTGTTGAATGTGTTGGCGGTGGATTCCACCCTGGCTGCGGCGGTGGCGGACGCGAATGCCGCGTATCAAGGCGATGCGACGTTGATTCGCGCGGAATTGGAAAGACTAGACCAAACCTGGCGCGCCGCGGATGCGGCGCATAACAACGACGACGCGCTCGTCGCGTCGCGCTTGAATAATCCGGCGGCGGAGGTTTTACGCCGATTTCGCGCCGCGTATCCCGACAATGTTGAAGTGTTTGTGACGGACCGTTACGGCGCGAATGTGGCGGCGACGAATCGCACTTCGGATTATTATCAAGGCGACGAAGAATGGTGGCAAGCGGCGTACAACAACGGTCAGGGCGCGGTGTATATCGGACAACCGGATTTTGATGTCAGCGCGCAGACGAGCGCGATCAATATTGCGGCGCCGCTTTATGCCGCCGATGGCAAAACTGTCGCGGGGATTATACGCACGACATATTCGTTGCAAGCGTTTTTCAAATTGTTGGCGGCGATTCATCTCGGACAATCGGGCCATGCGGATATTCTCTTGCCCGATAATCAAACTATCGGTTTTGACCAGGCATTGTACGATACGACAACGCTTGATCGCATTCGCGCCGCGCCGGACGATACGGTTGAAATTGTCAGCGCGGTCGCCGAGCCGCGCCTTTACAGTCGCGCGGCAATTCAAGCGGTTACCAGCGATGCGGTGGGCGCGGCGGTCGCCAATTTGGATTGGACTTTGTTGGCGCATCAAGATCGCGCTGAAATTGTAGCGCCGGTTGAAGCGCAGACGCGCGGGACTGTTATTTTGGCGTTGGTGATTGCGCTCGTGGGCGGCGTGATTGCATTAGCAAGCGCGGAAGTGTTGGCGCGGCCCATTATTCGTTTGACCGCGACAGCGGAGCGTGTGCGCGCCGGTGATTTGCGCGCGCGCGCGCCGGTGGATACCGAAGATGAAATCGGCGCGCTGGCAACTACGTTCAATCAAATGACCGCGCAGTTGAGCGGACTGGTCGGTAATTTGGAGCAACGCGTCGCCGACCGCACCATCGAATTGGAATCGAACAACGCGTATTATGTTTCGCTCCAAGATATGAGTGTGGCTCTGCTCAAACGGCGCGACGTTCAAACGCTGCTTCAGGATATTATCGAACGCGCGGGCGAATTGGTTGGCACGAAAAACGGATATGTGTTCTTGCTTGATCGCGCTACGCAAGAAATGACGATGCGCGTCGGCATTGGCGCGTATCAAGAATTTGTTGGGACACAAGCGAAACGCGGAAATGGACTGGCGGGCTTGGTGTGGGAATCGGGTGAAGCGCTCGCGGTAGATGATTATCGCACTTGGAGTGGCCGTCTGGCGGACCCCAGCCGCAATGTTTTGCGCGCGGTCATTGGCGTGCCGCTCAAATCGGGTGATCAAGTTATTGGCGTTATCGGGTTGGCGCATTTGGAGATGGACAAGCGCTTTGGCCCAACTGAAGTGGATGTGTTAAATCGGTTCGCGGCGCTGGCGGCGTTAGTTTTGGACAATGCCGAGTTATTGGACGCGTCGCGGCGTGAATTGACGCAGCGCGAAAACGCCGAAAAGTTTCTCGATTCGCTGATTGAAAACTTGCCTTTGATGTTGTTCGTTAAAGACGCGCAAGAATTGCGTTTTGTGCAGTGGAATAAAACCGGCGAAGAACTTACGGGGCATGCGCGCCAAGACCTTTTGGGCAAGAACGATTACGATTTATTTCCGCAGGACGCGGAATCTTTTGTCGCCAAAGACCGCGAAACGCTGGCGAGCGGGCAGACGCTTGATATTCCCGAAGAGCCGATTCAAACCGCTGACGGCACAATCCGTTGGCTGCATACGCGCAAAGTGCCGATTATGGGCGCGGACGGCAAACCCGCGTATTTGCTAGGCATCTCGGATGATATTACCGAACGCAAGCGCGCCCAAGAACGCGAGGCCTTTCAGAACGCGTTGGTCGCGGCGCAGTTCCAGGTTTCGCCGGACGGTATTTTGGTGGTTGGCGCGGATAACCAAATTCTTTCTTTTAATCAACGGTTTACCGAAATTTGGGGCATTGCGACCGAGGATATGACGGCAAAGACGTTGGAATCATTGCGTCAACTGGTGCGTCCGCAGGTTCTCAATCCGGAAGCTTGGCTCGAGCGCACCGACGAAATGTACAAGAATCAGTTCGAGCAGAACCGCGATTTGGTCGAACTCCGCGATGGTCGCGTTTATGAACGGTATAGCGCGCCGGTCACCGCTGCCGATGGTTCATATCTGGCGCGCATTTCATTCTTTCACGATGTCACTGAAATTCGTCGCGCGGAATCGCTGATGCGGCGCGTCTCGCAAGATACGCATTCCATTTTCTGGTCGGCGCGCGTCACCGAGCTGAATGATCCGGCGGCAGAGGCGGCTGGTTTTCATTGGGAAACGGAATATGCCAATCTTGATACGACGCGCATTCCGTATCCGCTTCAGATCGCGCCCGGCGCCTCGTTTGGGGACGCGTGGTACGCCGCGTGGCATCCGGATGATAAACATGCGATGAACGAACGCAGCGCGCAGGCGCTGCGTCAAGGCGCGGAACGTTACACGCAAGAATTTCGCGTTATTGACGCGGAGGGCAAGACGCACTGGATGATGGAAGAAGCGCGCATTCATCCCCAGAGTGACACTGAATTTATTGTCACTGGCGTCAATACCGAAGTGACTGAAATGAAAGCGGCGGAAGCCGCCGTGCGCGAACGCGAAGCGTTGTATCGCTCGTTGGTGGATGTGCTGCCGCAATCGTTGACGCGCAAAGACCGCCAAGGGCGCGTGACGTTTGGCAATACGCGTTATTTTGAAGATACGTTATTGAAACCGGAAGGTTTGTACGGCAAGACCGATTTCGATTTTCATCCGCGTGAACTCGCTGAAAAATATTGGCAAGACGATTTGCGCGTGCTGCGCGGCGGCGAAACGGTTGACACGATTGAACCGCATCAACGCGGCGACGGCGTGGATATTATGGTGCGCGTTCTCAAGACGCCGATTTATAATGACATGGGCGAGATTGACGGTATTCAGACCATGTTCTGGGATATTACCGAAGAGCAGCAGCGGCAAGAGCAGCTCAATCGTCAGAATGACTACTTGAACGCGCTGCAAGAAATTTCGCTTGACTTGATGCAACGCTTGGATGTGAATGCGGTATTGCATGATATTGTGGCGCGCGCCGGGCAATTGGTCGGCACTGAAAATGGATATGTTTATCTCCAAGCGCCGGACGCAGACGAAATGGAATTACGCGTTGGCGTTGGCGCGTACGAAGGATTTGTTGGGCGACGCACCAAGCCCGGCGTCGGTCTCGCCGGCGAAGTGTGGGCGAACCGCGCGCCGGTGGTGGTCCAAGATTATCGCGAATATGGCGGACGTTTGCAGGACGCCAGCCGCGATATTTTGCGCGCAGTCATCGGCGTGCCACTGCGTTCAGGCGATGATGTGATTGGCGTCATCGGTTTGGCGTATCTCGATCCCAAACAAAAATTCGGCGAACAAGAAATCCAAGCGCTAGAACGCTTTGCCCAGTTGGCGGTGATTGCGCTCGATAATGCGCGCTTGTATGAATCGTCCCAAAGCGAATTGGCGGAACGCACGCGCGCCGAAGCCGAGTTGGCGATCGAATTGCGCGAGACAGAATTGCTCGGCAGCGTCACGCGTCACGCGGTGAACCTCGATGTGAGCGAAGCGTTGAACGCGATTTGTCGCGACCTCGGCGAATTTTTCGGCGTGAACGAGACCGGTATCGCGCTGTTGAATGAGGATAAAACGGCGGCGACTGTGGTGGCGGATTTTTCGCCGGAAGGTTCGCCCGACGTCAGAGGTTATACAATTCCGGTGCAGGGCAATCCTTCAGCGGAAATCGTCTTGGAAACGCGTCGCGCTGTCGCTTTCGCCGATGCGCAAACCGACCCGCGTTTAGCGGCGGTGCATGAGCTGATGCGCCTGCGCGGCACCGTCTCGATTTTGATTGCGCCGCTTTTCCGACGCGATGAAGTTATCGGAACGCTGGGGATTGACTCGCTCACGCGACGCGAATTTAGCGCGCGCGAAATCGCGTTGGTTGAACGCGTCGGCGCATCCATCTCGACGGCGCTGGAAAACGCGCGGTTGTACGATTTGGCGCGCGCGGAATTGGCGGAGCGCACGCGCGCCGAGCAGTTGATTGCGGCGCAGGCGGAACGGATCCGCTCTCTATTTGACCTTTCGTTGGAATTGGGCAAACCCGAAGCGCAGATCGAGACGCTGCTTGATTTGATTTGCGGGCGAACAAAGCGCCTGCTAAACGTGGATGGCGCCGACATTTGGATTCCCGTTGGCGCGGATGAGCTCGAGATTCAGGTCTCGCAGAATGTGGGCCCAGTTTCGCTTGGCGGACGACGCTTGAAACGCGGCGAAGGTTTGGCAGGGCGCGCGATGGCGGCAGGGACTGCGCTGCGGGTGGATGATTATCGCACATGGGCGTTGCGCTCGGAACAGTTTGCGGATGCGCCGTTCCACGCCGCCATTGGAATTCCGATGATTTGGCAGGGCGAAACCGTCGGCGTGTTGACTGCGACCCATTCGCAGCCCGAAAAACGCTTTACCGAGGAAGATGAGCAAATTGGCAAATTGCTGGCGACGCAAGCCGCCGCCGCGATTCGCAACGCGCGGTTGTTTACTGTGGCGCAGCAGGAGATTGCGGAACGCACGCGCGCCGAAGCCGAATTGGCGTCGGAACTCCGGCAAACTGAATTGGTGAATCGTGTGACTCATCACGCGGTGAGCTTTGACGTGGACCGTGCGTTGAGCGCGATTTGCTCTGACCTTGCGGCGTATTTTGACGCCGAGCAAGCCGGCGTCGCGCTTTTGGAACCAGATAAACAGACGCTGATTGTAACGGCGGCGCATCAACCTGAAGGCAGTCCATCCACGGTGGGCTATAACATTCCCGTCGCAGGAAATCCTTCGACTGAAATTGTGTTGGAGACGCGCCGTCCGGCGGCATTTTCGGACGCGCAACATGACCCGCGTATGGCAGCGGTGCATGATCTGATGAAGCTGAGGCAAACGGCGTCGCTTTTGCTTGCGCCGTTGTTTGTGCGCGATGAAATTATTGGCACGGTAGGTATCGGTTCACGGCGCCAGCGCGAGTTTTCGCAAGCGGATTTGGATTTGGTCGAACGCGTGGCGCGTTCGATTTCGACCGCGTTGGAAAATGCGCGGTTGTATCAGCGGGTGCAGCAGGAACTTGGCGACCGCACGCGCGCCGAGATGCACGCGCGTCAACGCAATATCGAATTGGAATCGTTGAACCGTGTCGCCGCTACGATGATGTCCGACGCGCCGGTTGAAGATTCGTTGGCTCAAATGGCAAAGGAATTGGTCCAGACTTTTCGCGCGCGCAACTGCGGCATCGCTTTGTTGAATTCGGAACGCACCGACTTGGTCGTGGTGGCGGATGCGCTCGCCGAAGAACATGAGCAACATGCGGTGGGCATTGTCATTCCGGTCCAAGGCAATCGTTCTTCCGAATATGTCATTAAAAATAAAAAATCGTTGATCATTACGGATCCGCAGAATGATCCGCTTACCGCGAGCATTCACGAGCGAATGCGCGATCGTCACACAACCTGTCTGGCGATTATTCCTCTGTTGTCGGGCGAAATGGTGATTGGCACGATCGGTCTCGATACGACGGAAGCGGGACGCGTCTTTACGGCGGATGAAATTCGAGTGGCGGAAACGATGGCATCGCAAATGGCGAACGCGCTCGAAAAGCAGCGTTTGTTGGAAGAGACGCAGCGCGAAGTGGTGCAGCGCACGCGCGCGGAACAAATTCAGAGCGCGTTGTTCCGCATCGCCGACGCGGTGAATACGGCGGCGACGACGGACGCCTTTTATGCGGCGCTGCATGAAATCGTAGCCGAATTGGTTTATGCGCCGAATATGTATGTGGCTCTATATCATGCGAATGAAGACGCGTTAGAGTTTCCGTATTTCGTAGATACGCAGGATACGGCGCCGACGCTCAATGCGCGCAATTATTTGCCGGCAGGTAAACGGATTACCGCTTGGGTTATCAAACACGGGCAGCCGTTATTGGGCGACGCGCCTACCCTCAGGGCAATGATGGAACGCGGCGAGATTGAATTGTTCGGCATCGTTTCGTTTGAATGGCTCGGGATTCCGCTTAAACGCGGCGCGGAAACTTTTGGCATGTTTGCCGTCCAAAGTTATGACGAGGCGCATTCGTATGCCGCGTCGGAATTGGAAATGTTGTTGGCGCTGGCGCCGGAAATTTCGAACGCGATTACGCGCCGTCAAGAACAAGAAGCGTTGGCGCTTCGCAATCGCGAGTTGGCGACGGTCAATCGCGTTACGCAGCTGGTCACGACGAGCGGCGAATTGTCGGATATGCTTGGTATGGTGGCGCGTGAAATGGTGGATGTATTCAACGCGCGCAACTGCGGGATCGCGCTCTTTACGCCTGACCGCGCCGAATTGGTTGTGATGGCGAGCGCGTCTTCATCGGCGGACCAGCCCGAGGCGTTGGGCGTGCGAATTCCTATCGTCAATAATCCATCCACTCAACGTGTGTTAGAGACACGCGAACCGCTGGTTATCGAGAACGCGCAGACTGACCCGTTGACGGAACCGATTCACGCGTTGATGCGGGAACGGCGCACGTTTGGTTTAATGATTGTGCCGCTGTTGTCCAGCAGCCAAGTGATTGGCACGGTAGGGTTGGACTTGGATGTGCCGTCGCGTTTCTTTACGCCCCAAGACGCGCGGCTCGCCGAAACAATCGCGAATCAGATGGCGAACGCGCTTGAAAAGCAGCGTTTGTTTGGACAGACCCAAGAGCGCGCGCGGCGCGAGCAGTTGACGCGCGAGATTGGCGCGCACATGACGCGTTCGCTTGACTTGGAACAAATTTTGCAGACGACGGCGCGCGAATTGAGTCACGCATTGGGCGCTTCGCACGCGGTGGTGCGAATCGGCGCGTCGGAAAAGCAATCCAATGGGGGGCATGAATAAAAAAGTTCGAGGCGCGTGTTCGCGCGGGAAGCGGACGCGCGCTAATTCTATCGGTCACTCTCGCCCGCGCGCGTGAGCGCAGCGGGCTACACCAATTACCTCGGAGGGTAAAATGTCGGAAAGACAGTCTATGGACATAAACATTCCCAATGCCGCGCGTGTGTATGATTATTCACTTGGCGGTTCGCATAATTTTGAAGCGGACCGACAGGCAGCCGAATACATGTTTTCGCTCGTCCCTTCTACCAAAAAATGGGTGCGCTTGCTGCGGATGTTTTTGCATGATGCGGCGGAGGAACTCTCGGCGGAAGGATTCAATCACTTTTTTGATCTGGCTTCCGGGCTGCCCACTGTCGAACATATTCATTCCACCTTGCCCGATGCCAAAGTGATTTATGTGGATAATGACCCGGTGGTCGTCAATTATGGCGCGGAAATTGTGGGCGATAATCCCAATGTCCGTTTTCTCGAAGCGGATGTCCGCCAGATTGATACTTTGCTGGCTTCGCCGGTGATTCCCGAAGTGTTTGGCGCGGAACGCCGCGTTGCGATTGGTTTGAATGGGATTACGGTCTTTTTGTCGGACCAGGAAATTCAACACATTATGCAGGCGACCTATGATTGGGCTGCGCCCGGCAGCAAAATGTGGATTACTTGGGAGACGCAGGCGGAAGGGGCAATGACGCCGCAATGGGGTCAATTCCTTGGGATGTTTGAACAGATGGGTTCGCCGATGCATCTTGTGCCAGAAGCCAAGGCGCGTGAATTGATTAAACCGTGGCAGCCCGATGCGCGCGGTTTTCGCCCGATTACTGAATGGTTGAATTTGACCGATTACATTACCGAAGCGGACCGCGAGGGCGTGGGCTTGGAATTTTACGGCGTGTATGTTGAAAAGCCGCGCTAAGTCGCGGGCGGCAGTTACGGCGCGTATTTGGTTAAATGAGTGGCTTGATAATCTGGCAGCCCTGAAAGAGTATCGAGTATGGCAATTCCAACCCTGTCGGAAGACGCTATGACGAACAAGGCGCAAATGGAGCAAGCGATGCAGCGTTTGCGTGACGCGGCGCCGCAGTTACACGCGCAGGTGGTGAAATCGTTGCGCCAGCATATTGGCGAAATGATGGGCGCGTTCATGTCGGTTCGGCGCTTGCCTGCGCAGAGTCAAGAAATTGTCGCGCATTTTATCGGTGTGATGGAGGGACAATTCACCGCCGACGAGACGCGTGCCCGCTTGCGCGTGTGGGCGCGGCAGGGCTTGGAACCTGTTGGCGCGTATGATGTAATGGATACGCTTTATCGCGCGGGCGTTGAACTCGGCGGACCCGCGCTCATGCCACAGTTGGAAGCGTATCGTCGTCAGTTCACGATTGGCTATGATCTCGCGCGCCGCGAAGAAATTCTCGCTGAACACGAGCGTTTACAGCGCGGCATGTTTACTACGCTTGAAAAACAGGTAATCAGCGAGCGTGAGGCGCGCGCCGCCTTGCAGCGGCGGCAAAAGCAACTTGGACTCTCGGCGGAATTGGCGCGCGCTGGCGCCGCCACCCGCGACTTGAATCAGTTCATGCAGTATGCTGCCCAACAGCTGCAGACCGGCTTTGCGTTGGATTTTGTCGGCATCTATTTGTTCGACGAATTTCGCCAATGGGCTATCTTGCGCGCTGGCGCTGGTCAATCTGGGAGCGAACTGACGCAGCGTGGATATCATCTTGCGCTCGACCCCGGCTCGGTATTGACACGCGTGAGCGTTGCAAATGAACCTTGTCTCCTTGTCGAAGGCAAAATCGGCGACGAAGCCTTTACGCCGCCGATTTTGCCCGCGACGCGTTTGATTGCCATCGCTCCGCTCGTCGCACGCGGCGAGACGCGCGGTTTTTGGACGGCGCACAGCGACCATCTGGACGCGTTCGGACAACAGGATATTCCTACCTTGACGCTTATCGCGGATAACCTCGCGTCTGCCGTCGAAAACGCCGAACTGGTCAATCGCGCCACAGTCAGTTTGGAGGAATTGGGGCGCACCCAGCGTGAATATATTCATCAAGCATGGACGAGTCGCGACCAAGTCGCGCAGGTTGTGTATTCTCAAGACTCGGATACCTTTGTGACGGAACCGCTGGCGCCGCCAGCGAATGGAGATTCAGCGCCGCGCCCCGAGTCTGTTGCGCCGCTGACGGTGCCAATCGCCTTGCGCGGCGAGGTCATTGGCACGGTAGATTTGATGGATACGACGCGGACGCGTGAATGGAGCCAAGACGAGCGAGCTCTGGCGACAAGTGTGGTGGAGCAGATGGCGCTTGCCGTTGAAAATGCCCGCTTGTTTGAACAAGCCGAGCAGCGCGCTCAAGAATTCGGCGCCTTGAACGAAATCGCCAATACCATTTCGCAGGAATTGACGTTAGAGCGGTTGTTTGAAAATGTGCGCGTCCAAGTCGCCCAAGCTATGCCCACTGACGCTTTTTATGTGACGCTGTATGATTCGGCGAATAATGTTGTTTCTTATCCCTATATTTTTGATGACGGGGTGACGCATGCGCCGCGTCCGGTCGCGCCGACGCTGCGCGGTAATTTGCGCCGCGTGATTGAAACGGGCAACTCGATTATTGTGAATCGCACTCCGGCGGAAATCGCGCAAGCGTTGGCGCAGCTGAACGCGAATACGGCGATTGGCAATGTCAATAAAGCGTCCGCTTCGCTGCTCTATGTGCCGATGCGACGCGGCGAACAAATTATCGGCGCCCTTTCCGCGCAGAGCTATTCCGCCAACGCTTATACCGAACGGCATATCGCGCTGCTGGAAGGCATTGCTAGTCATGTTGCTATTGCCTTGAAGAACGCGCAGCTATTTCAAGAAACCGAAGCGGCGGCAAATCGTTTTGCGACATTGAACCGCGTCGCGCGCGCAGTCGCCAATCCTTCCGGTTTCGATGAAATGGCGCGCGGCGTGTATCAAGAAATTGCCGCGCTCTTGAAACCGGATGCCTTTTTGATGGCGCTTTACAATGCCGCCGATAATATGGTGGATTTTCGCTTGAGCGTGGACCGCGGCGTCGAGTATCCGCCCGAACAGAGTCCGCTGGCAGGCACGCTGTCGTCCCAAGTCATTGTTAGTGGCGCGCCCGTCTTGATATCTGATTTGCGTCAATCCGAGTTGTCTAATCAGGGAGTGAACTTTGGCAGCGCGGACGAAGTTCGCACTTGGCTTGGCGTGCCACTACGCAGCGGCGAAAATACGTTTGGCGTGCTTTCGATTCAAAGCTATTCGCCGGATTGCTACGGACAGGTTGAATTACAACTCTTGCAGACGATTGCCGACCAAATCGGCGTGGCGGTGGAACGCGCGCGGTTGTTTGATGAAACCACAAAACGCGTAGCCGAAGTCCAAAACATCAATGAACTGGCGGGCGCGATATCCGGCGAGCTAGAGAGCGCGAAATTATTTCGCATCGTCTATGAATATCTGCCGCGTCTGTTGCCGTCTGACGCGTTTATCGTTTGGCTCTATGACGCGGCGACAAACACCGTCACGCGTCCGGTGTTGTATGACAAAGGCGAGTCTTTTAATGATGAAGGGGCGCCGCGTTCGCCAAGCGGCAAGGTGGCGCGCGTCATCGAACTGAATGAACCGATCGCATTGAATTTGACGCGCGCGGAATGGGAGCAAGAAAAAGCGCGGACTGAAGCTATCTTGGGTACGGAAACGCCTTCCGCGTCGCTATTGTTTGTGCCGCTCGTCGCCGGCGACCAAATCAAGGGCGTCATGTCCGTTCAGACTTACGAGTTTGACGCCTATCACGCGGCGCAAGTGGCGTTGCTGACTAGCGTCGCGAGTCACGTGGTCGCCGCGATGGACAATGCGCGGCTCTTTGGCGCGACGCAGTCGGCGCTGGCGGAAACACAGCTCTTGTACGAGACCGGCAGTCATTTGAATCAGGTTAACACGCTTGAAGAATTGGTGCATATCGTCGCCAAACCTGCGTTCGACCGCGGCGCCGGGTCCGCGCAACTCTTGCTGCTTGAAACCGCGCCGGATGGGGTGTTGGCTGCCAATGTCGTCGTTAGTTGGACCGCTCTGCATGGGCTTGCTTCTTTGCCGCAGCACACCCATTTCCCGTTAAATGAGTTTTCGGTGGGCAAGCATTTTATGGCAAATCCGGGCGCTCTGTTATTTGTCGAGGATATTGAAACGAATCCCGTGATTGACGCCCAGACGCGCGCTATTCTGGCTGCTTCCCATACGCGCGCCGCCGCGTTTTTGCCTCTCGTCGTTGAACAGCGCAATTTGGGTCTTATTCTCATCGGTTGGCCGCAAAAATATTCTTTTGCGGCGGGCGAACAGCGTATTTATCAGAGTCTATCTTCGCAGTTGGCGCTCGTGTTGAATAACCGCTTATTGTTTCAGCAGACGCAGGAGAGTCTGGCGGAGACGCAAACGTTGTATCAAATCGGCGCGCAGCTCAATACGGCGACGACGCTGGCGGAAGCGTTACGCGCCGCGTCCGCCAGCGGTATTCAGGATGGCGCGGATACCGCTACTTTGATGCTCCTCGAAAGCGACGCGAAAAACATGCCCAAATGGGGCGTCATTGTCGCGCGGTGGTCCGATCGGGCGATGCCGTCGGGCATCGAGGGCACGCGCTATGATCTCGATACCGTGCCGCTATCCAAGTTTTGGATTGAAAATCCCGATAAGCCGCTCTTGGTGACTGATATCGAGTCCGACGCGCGGGTGGACGAAAACGCGCGGACGTTGTATCGCTATTCGCATGTGCGCGCGACCGCGTTATTGCCGCTGCGAGTTGGCTCGCGCTGGGTCGCGCTCCAAGTGTTGAGTTGGTCCGAGCCGCACGCGTTTTCCGAGCGCGATGAACGTTTGTATCGCGCGATTATGTCGCAAGTCGCGACGGTGTTGGACAATCGCCAATTATTTGAACAAACCGAGCAGGCGTTGGCGGAAGCGCGGACGTTGTACGAAATCAGCGCGCGTTTGAACGCCGCCAATTCGATTCAAGAAGCGTTGGAAGCCGCGTCCGGTCCGGCGGTCGTTCAAGGCGCTACGCGCGCGGGGCTCTTGCGTATTCACGCCGATTCATTTGGCAATCCGCAAGAACTCGAATTACTCGGCAATTGGCCGCGCGAGCAAACGTTCACCGAGACGATGCCAACCCGTTTTCCGCTCGCGTTCTTTGCAGGCTCAACGGCATGGTTGTCAAATTCGTCCGAGCCGACCGTTTTTTCTGATTTGCGCGAAATCGCCGATTTGGCGCCTGAAGCGCGTGCGATGGTTGCGCGCGGCGGGACCGTCGCGTCTGCCGCGCTGCCATTAAAAGTGGGCGAACGTTGGATTGGGCTACTCACGTTTAGTTGGGACCAGGCGCATGAATTCACCGCGCGAGACCTGCGTCTTTATCGCGCGATTATGGCGCAGGCGGCGACGGTATTGGATAACCGCGCGCTCTTTGAACAGACCCAAGTCGCTTTGCGACAGACTCAGGACGCGCTAACCCAAGTGCAGGAAACCCAAGCTCGTTTGAATCTGCAATTTCAAACCGCGCGGCTCTTGGCGGGCGCGAATCGCTTTGACGATGTCGCAACCGAACTTTTAGAGACAATCTGTCACGCTCAACATTGGCAACTCGGCGAATATTGGGCAGCGGACAAAGTTACGCAAATTTTAACGTTGCGGCATGTTTGGGGCGCAGCTTTGCCCGAGGTTCAATCATTCATTCAAGATACGGCGGGTTTGAAATTGGCTTATGGCGAAGGTTTTGCGGGCGCAGCATGGGCGGAACGACAGCCTATCTGGACAGAGGATATCTTGAATGACGCGCGCTTTCGCCAAGTCGAAGCCGCGCATGCCGCCGGACTTGTCGGCGCGTTTGCTTTTCCTACACTTGATGCCCAAATATCAGGGGTCGCGGTCTTTTTTAGCAATCATGCGCAGAATTTGGATGACAATTTATTTGCGACGATGACCGGCGTAGGCAGTCAAATCACGCAATATTTACAGCGTCGTCAAGCCGAAGAATCGGTGCGCCAACAGAACGCTTTCTTGAGTGCGTTGCATGATACGACGCTCGGACTTATGCGCCGCCTCGATTTGGAAGAGCTCTTGCAGAATATTATCACGCGCGCTGCCGAGTTGGTTGGCACCGAGCATGGTTATGTGCATCTGGTCGAATCGAATGCCAAGGAATTGCGGATGCGCGTCGGCATCGGTCTGTATCGCGATTTAATTGGCACGCGCGCCCAGGCGGGTCAAGGTTTGGCGGGGACCGTCTGGCAAAATGCCGAAGCGATTGTGGTGGATGATTATCAGCATTGGCAGGGTCGCTTGCCGCAGGTGGACCGCGATGCGTTGCGCGCTGTCATTGGCGTGCCGCTCAAATCAGAGACGCAGACGGTGGGCGTATTGGGGTTGGCGTCTTTGGATGAAGGGCGCGTCTTTACGCCCGCTGAAGTGGAAGCGGTGGAACGATTTGCTGAATTGGCGGCGGTGGCGTTGGATAATGCCCGGCTGTACGAATCCACGCAAACCGTTTTGCGCCAAACGCAGCGCGCCGCCGAACGCGACAAAACAATCGCTGAAATCACTGACCGTCTTTACGCGGCGGCGGATATCAAATCGGCTCTGCAAACTGCCGCCGAAGAATTGCAGCGCACGACGGGCAGCAAGCGCGCGGTTGTGCGGTTGAATCTTCAAGCCAGCAAAACGAACGGCAAAACATAGGGCGGGACCCGAGATTGGACTGTTTAGGATATGACCCAAGCCACTACTCCTGTCTTTGACGAGGCGCCGCCGAATCGGCGGCACGCCTGGTACGCTGTAGCATTCACTGCGGCGATTATGATGGCGACGCTCGGTTTGACGATGTACCTCTCGTATACCGGGCTGGCGACATTATTCAGTTTTCCCGTATTGCTTTTTAGTTTGCCCGTAATGGGTTGGATTGTCGGGTTGACGCTGATGGCGCGCGGGCGCTTTGAGCGGGGCGTCCAAATCGGATTGAGCATGATGCTGCTTACGGCGCCGCTCCTTTCGTTGGTCGTCAGTGGACGCGGTTTGATTATTGGCGTGGGCATTGGCGCGGCGGCGCTTTTTGTCGCCACGCTGGCGCTGCGTCCTTCGCGCGCGCAGTGGTTTATTGTGTTGGGCGTTTTTTCTGGCTTGTTGACGATTGCGCTTGATGTCTTTGGCCCGGCGGATCGTTTTGTTTTGACGACGCCCGTGCTGCCGGGCATCGTGTTGTCCGCTTTGTTGATTGGTTTTCTTTCAATCTTTGTGTTGTTGAATTTTAAATCGTATCCGCTGCGTATCAAATTGTTGCTCGCGTTTGTGGTTTTGGCGCTCTTGTCGGTGGGCAGCGTGACCTTTATCGCCACGCAAGCGATTCGTTCGGCGTTAACGGATAATATGGCGCGCGATTTGCAGACGCGCGCGCAAGCGGCGGCGCTCGCCGTTGGTATCACGATGGACCGCAATGTGGATCGGCTCGCGACGCTGTCGTTGAATAAACAAATTCAGGACCAAGTCGCAAGTATTACGGATAATTATCCCGCGGCGGCGCCCGCGCGCGCGGAATTAATCGCGCAGCGCGCGCAAAGTTGGGCTAGCGCGGACCCGCAGGCGAGCGTGATTCGGGAAGTGTTGAACAACGAGCTCTCGACGAGTTTGCGCCAGTTTGGCAATGTCTTTCAAGGTAATCAAGAAATCTTTTTGACCGACAGCTATGGTTCGGTGATTGCGACGACAGATTGGCGCCCAGAATACAATTACCAAGACAATGGGTGGTGGAAGAACGCATACAGCGACGGACGCGGCGGGGTTTATATCGGACAGCCCGAATTCAATCCAATGCTCAATGCCTATGGCGTGCGTATTGCCATTCCTATTTTCGACGCGGAGCGCGCGCGCGTTGTCGGTGTGTTGCACAGCATTTATACCCTGTCCGCGCTGCAGCGAGTGTTGGCGGCGAGCAGTTTCGGCGAATCGGGCAAAATAGACTTGCTTTTTCCGCAAGGTCAGGTGTTGACTTCGGAAGGCGATTTTCGCGCGTTGACGTTTGACGAATTTACCCAAGTCAAACAAGCCATGGGCCAACAGCTGCCGACTGTGTTGTATCGGCAAACGCCGCGTCTTTCGAGCCAAGCCATTGTTGGTGTATCGGACGAACAGCCGGAACCCTATTTGCGAAGCAGCACCTGGCGCACGATCGCGACGATTCAACCGGCGGAAGCGTTGGCGTTGGTAGATGCCGGCACGCGCGGCGCGTTGCTGGCGGGAATTTTGGCGATTGGCGCGGCGATTGTCGTCGCGCTCTTGCTCGCGCAATATTTAACCCGCCCGATTCGACGCCTGACTCTTGCGGCGGACCAAGTGCAAGCCGGCAATTTGGCAGCGCGCGCGCCGGTGGATTCGACCGACGAAATTGGCGCGTTGGCGTCGGCGTTTAATGGCATGACAGCGCGGCTGCAAGATACCTTGACCGGTTTGGAGCGACGCGTCAACGAACGCACTCAAGAGCTGTCTGAAGCCAATTTAAATCTACAATCCAATAGCGCGTATCTTTCGGCTTTGAGCGATACCTCCACCGGTTTGTTTGAACGGCAAGGACTCGGCGATTTGCTGCGGGCGACGATGGAGCGCGCGGGCGCGTTGTTGGGCACGCCACATGGGTTTGTGTTTTTTCAAGACGCGCAAGCCGCTGATATTGAAATGCGCGTGGGGATGGGCTTGTATGATGATTTGATTGGCACGCGCGCGCATCGCGGGGTTGGTCTTGCCGGCACCGTCTGGCAGACCGGCAAGGTGATGGTTATTGACGATTATCAAAAATGGGAGGGTCGTTTGCCTGACCCGCGTCGCGACGCGCTGCGCGCGGTGGTTGGAACGCCGCTAAAACGCGGCGCGGGCAGAGGCAGCGCGGACGATGAAACTGTGGGCGTCATTGGTTTGGCGTACACGGAAGCGGGACGGAAATTTGGCAAAGCGGAGATTGATATTTTACAGCGGTTCGCGCAGTTGGCATCCATTGCGCTGGACAATGCGCAGCTGTACGCGAACGCGGAATTTCGCGTCCAAGAATTGGGCGCGCTCAATACCATTAGTCAACTGGTGGTGAGCCAAAATGATTTGCCGCAGGTGTTTGAACTTGTTGGCGCTGAAATTCATAAAATCTTTGACGCCGATTTTGGTTACTTGGCGCTCTATAATTCCGACACTCGCCACATCGAATTTCCGTATGTGGTGGATGATAATCGGCGCATCGAACTCAAACCGATGATGTTGGGCGAGGGTATCACTTCGCAGGTGATCACGACGGGCGAACTCGTATGGGTGACGCGCGGCTCGCCGCAAGATTATGAGAATATGGGCGCGGTGGATTTAGGGGACGGCGCATCGCCCAGCTCGTTGTTGACCGTGCCGCTGCGCGTGGGTGACAAAGTGGGCGGCGCGATTTCGGTTCAACGCATCTCGCCTGAGCGTCCGTATACCGCTGAAGATGTCAAATTGTTGACGACGATTGCGACGAATGTCGGCGTCGCGCTGGATAATATTCAGCTAGGACAGAATACGCAGCGTCGCGTGCGCGAGTTGTCGGCGTTAAATCGGATTGCGGCGATTATGAATTCGGGCGAGACGTTCAACACGCGTTTGCGCGAGATGGGCAAGCAGCTCTTGGAACCGTTTCAGGTTTCGACGCTGTACATTGCCATGTACGATGCCGCGTCGAATATGGTGACCTTGCCCTTTTTTCTGGATAATGGCATCGAGTTGGAGGTTCCGCCGCGTCAGCGCGGAACCGGTTTTATCGCGCACACGTTAGAGACGCGCGCGCCGCTGCTTATTAACGAAAATTTGCCGCAGCGTTTTCAAGAGCTCGGCGGGATTTGGATTGGCGATAAAGATGCGCCAACCAATTCATATCTGGCGGTGCCAATCGTGCTTGGCGCGCAAGCGTACGGCGTCATTGCGCTCAGCGCCGCGCCGGAACATTTCTTTACTGACGCGGATGTCCGCTTTTTGCAGACGATTGCGGGAAACATTGCGACTGCCGTTCAAAATGAACATCTAGCGCAGGCGACGCAGCAGCAATTGGAAGAGTTGGCTGTGTTGAATCGCATCGGCAGCATTCTTACGCTTGACCAAGCGCTCGATGAACGGCTGGCGCAGGTGGGCAAAGAATTGGGCGGCATTTTCCAAGTCGCGGGCGTGTATATCGCGCTATATGACGCGGAAACCAATATGATTCGGATGCCGTATTTCATGGGCGATGGCGAACTGTTGCAAGTTGAGCCGTATACGCTCGGTCCCGGTTTTACCTCGCACGTGATTCAGACGCGCGTGCCATTGTGGATTGATACGGCGATGCGCGCGCAAATGGATAAATTGCAGGCGTTGAACGCAGGGCGCGATGATACGGAATCGTATCTCGGTGTGCCGATTCTGTTGGGCGATTCGGTTTATGGCGTTATCGGACTGTCAGATCAGGCGCCAAATAAATTTCGCGAATCCGATGTGAACCTGTTAAAGACGATTGGTTTGACGGTGGCGGCGAGCATTCAGAACACGCGTTTATTCGAGCAAACGCAGAACGCGCTGAGCCAGACGGCGTATCAGGCGCAGCGTCTCGGTCTCTTGAACGAATTGAGCGGCGACTTGAACCGCGTGCAGAATGTGAATGAATTGTATGCGATTGCGGCGCGCAAAACGCGCGAACTGTTCCGCGATTGCGACGCGACTTTTGCCGTTATCACGGATAACCCGAGTCTGGTGCGATTGTATGCGCTCCAAGACCCGACTGCCACGCAGTTTGTGAATGTCGGTTTGGCTATTCACAACACGCTCATCCAACAGAGTTTGCGCGATAATCGGCTGGTGAATGTTCCCGATTTGCATGCGGTGAATTTTGTGGATAGCGCGGCGATGCTTTCACAGGGTTTGGCGTCAACGCTTGTCACGCCCATGTTTTCGGGCGGCAGCAAGCCGCTTGGTACGCTCAATATCGTTAGTCCGCAACCGGAGCGTTTTGATGCGCTCGACGAGCAGCTGGCATCGCAAATCGCCAGTCTCGTTTCCGCCGCGATTCAAAATCGGCGTCTGTTTGAGCAGACGCAGGACGCTTTGGCAGAGACGCAGCGGCTCGCGGCGCAAGCGCGCCAAGCGGCAGACCAAGTATCGGCATTGAATCGTCGTCTGACACGCGAAGGTTGGCAGGATTATTTAAAGGTCGCATCAACAGCGTTAATGGTCGAAGCGGTGGACCAAGACGCGGACGCGCCGTCGTCCGACCTCGAACCGACCAAACAAATTCAAATTCCGATTATTGTGCGCGGCGAAGCGATTGGTTCGATTGAAATGGATTACGATGACGCCGCCGGCGAATGGACCCAAGACAATCAGGTCATTGTTGATAACATTGGCGAAAAGTTAGGGCTGGTGTTGGATAATGCGCGTTTGGCGGGTCAAATGCAGGCGGCATTGGAAGAGACGCGGCGGTTGGCAGAACGCGAAAAGAAATCCGCCGAAATCGCGAGTCGCATTTATGCGACAACCGACGTGAAAAAATTGTTGCAGATTGCGACCGAAGAACTGCGCCGCTCCACCGGCAGCGCGCGCGCGGTCGTCAAATTGAATCGCGATAAACCGATATAAGTGTCGTCCGCAGTTAGAGCCGATTCCACTTTGATTTGTGGGTAGACCTTTCGGGTTTCCGAAAACCCGAAAGGTCTTGGCTCACAAACGAACTAGGAATTTGCTCTAAAGAAATGCAAGCGCGTCGCGCGCAGCTATTGCGAGTCAAGCCATGAAATCGAGCGCTAATTCAAAATCTTCAAGTCTGGTCCGCACGCTTGCCATTACCTTTTTTGTGATGAGCGTAATTGTGAGCGCCTTGTCCAGCGATCTCGTGCTGCTTTCGTTTGTGCGCACGCAGCAAGACGCAATCACCAGCAATCTACAGTTGGTGGCGCAAGGCGTGGCGCGCTCTGTTAGCGATTTTTTCCAAGATAAATTTGGCGCGCTCGAAACGCTGGCAAACATTTCCAATCCGGCGCCCGGTTATCAAGCGCAAAATACATTTAATCTGGAAAACCTGTTGAATATTCAACCCACGTTTCGTCGGTTGGCGATTTTTAACAATGCCGGCGAACAGGTTGCTGTCACGTCTCGGCTGCCTTCTTATAATGCGACGCCCTTTCAAGACCGCATAACCGCCGACATGAAAGCGCAACTAGCGGCGGGTGCGCGCGTGATCAGTCCGTCCTATTCTGATGCGTCTTCCGGCGAGCCAATGGTGATACTGGGGGTGCCAATTAAAAACGCGCGCGGCGAGGTGCAAGGCGCTTTATTCGCCGAACTCAATCTCAAGTCTATGTGGGATTTGGTAAATAGCTTGCAAGTAGGCGAAGCGGGCGTGGCGTATGTGATAGACCGCGAGGGAAATTTAATCGCTTACCGCGATACGGTGCGTGTGTTGCTTCGTTCCAATGTCACGTCGCTTTATTGGGTCAACGAGTTTGTCAATCACCGCGCGAATCCGCCGTCCAATCTGCTGAGTTTGACGACCGGCATTCGTAACGATACCGTACTCGGCGCGGCGGTTCCGCTCGACTTGCCGGACTGGGCGGTCGTGACTGAATTGCCGTGGCAGGAAGCATATCGCAATGTGATTGGAATTGCGGTGACTTCGCTGTTGATTCTTTTGACGGTGGCATTATTGGCGGGCTTGGTAGGGGTTTATTTGGCGCGACGTTTGACCGCGCCGCTTGTGAATTTGACCCAGACGGCAACGCGTATCACCGAAGGCGAATTAAATCTGCAAGCTAAAGTCGCCGGGCCGACGGAAATTTCCGGTTTGGCGTTGGCATTCAATAACATGACCGCGCGTTTGCGTCAGACGTTGGAAGGACTCGAACAGCGTGTGGTGGACCGCACGCGTTCGTTAGAGACGAGCCGCGCCGAACTCGAACAAGCCAATACCGAATTGCAAGCGAATAGTTCTTATCTCGCCGCGTTGGCTGAAACGAGCGCGGGTTTGATGAGCCATCTTGACCGCAATAAACTGTTGCAAGCGATTGTCGCGCGCGCGGCGACGCTGGTGCATACGGATGACGGCTATATCTATTTGCAAGATACGCCGGACGCAAACATGATACTGCGTGTCGGAGTCGGTTTGTACAAGGGGTTGGTCGGTTCTCGCGTCAAATCGGGGATTGGGCTGGCTGGCACAGTTTGGGCAACGGGCGAACATCTAACGATTAATGATTATCCGAATTGGTCCGGACGTTTGAGCGGCGTGGGACGCCAGGATATCAAAGCGGCTGTCGGTGTGCCGTTAAAATCCGCAGGGCAGGTGATTGGCGTCATCGGGTTAGCATATCAAGAAGCGGACCGCGCCTTTGGCGAATCCGAGATTGAAATTCTCGACCGGTTTGCGGCGCTCGCGGCATTGGCATTGGAAAACGCGCGGTTGTTTGAACAATCGCAAGCCGCGCTGAAACAAAGTAACCAACAGGCGTTCATTCTACGCTGTCTCGGTTCGGCCAGCGCCGGAATTTCATCCGCGCGTTCATTGGACGAAGTGATAACGCTCGCGCATCATTCGATTCAAGAGGCGCTATCGCCGGATAATATCGCTATGGCGATGGTGACGCCGGACAATACGAGTTTTCAGCTATATGCGGTTCAAGCCGAGAACCGCGTGCTGCCCGTTAGCGCCAAAATGACTCTTGCCGGCACGCTGTTGAATCAGGCGTTGTCAAGTCACGAATTGGTTTATGCGCCGGATGTAATCGCGCATTACAATAATCCGGACGCGATGATGTATCTCGTCAAACAAGGAATGCGCGCGGTGATTAACGCGCCGCTCTTGTCGGGCGATAAAGCGGTGGGCGCGCTCAATGTGAGCAGTCGAACGAAATCGTATTTTTCGACGCAAGACGTGAATTATGTCAGACAAATCGCGGCGTGGGCGAGCGCTAGTTTGCAAAGATTACGTTCGTTCGAACAGACGCAAGACGCGCTGGCTGAAACCGAAGAATTGTATCGCGCGACGCGCGAATTGGGGAACGCGACAGACTTGAACGCGCTGCTTCAGGTTGCCGTCGAATTTGGCAGAGCGCAAGGTTTTGACCGCGCGACGTTGACGCTGGAAGATCCGATGCAAGATCCGCAAGCGCCGCGCTTTGTCATTCACAGCGCCGGACAGCAAGCTGGCACGGCGGCGTTCGAGCCATCTCCCAGCGCGGACGACCTTTGGTCTATTCCCGCCGAGATGTATACCTTGGCGGAAGGACAAAAATCGCTTGTGATGCCCGATGTGACCCAAGAAGCCGCGCTGGCTGAAATGGCGCGACAAACTCTGCTCAAGCAGGATGCGCGCGGTGTTGCGAGCGCGCTGCTCCGCTTTGGCGATGGGCGTATTGGATACTTGAGCTTTGCGGCGCGTGAACCGACGCATTTACCGACTGCGACGCTGCAACGACGGATTGCGGCGTTCAGTCAGCAGTTCGGGACCGCGTTAGAGAATCAACGTTTGCATGAACAGACGCAAGATGCTTTGGCGGAAGCGCAGCGCGCCGTTGAACGCGAACATGCGGCGGCGGAACAAATTCTCGCGCTGAATCGTCGCCTTACGGGCGAAGGGTGGCAAGAGTATCTCGATTCGCAAGCTAGCGCAGTCTGGGTGGAGAATACAGCGCCCGAGGCGCAGGTGCGCGCCGAATTGCCGGAATTGGAACACGCCGCGCAAACGGGCGAGGTGGTCATCTCGAAAGGAAATGGTCACAGCGCGCTCGCGGCGCCGATTGTCGTGCGCGGACATATTATTGGCACGGTCGGTTTGGAGGATGCGGACCCGACGCAAGAATGGTCAGAAGACCGTCTCGGTCTGGTCAATGATGTAGTGCAAAGTTTGGGTTTGGCGCTCGATAACGCCCGCCTGTACGGCGAAGCGCAGCGTCGCGTGACGGAATTGGACGCGCTGAACCGTATTTCACAGGCGGTAACATCCGAGTTGGATTTGGAATCCTTGCTCAGCGTCATCGGCGAGCAGGTGCGCGAAATTTTCGACGTGCAAAATGTCTATGTCGCGTTGTATGACCGCGCGAACCAAAAAATTTCGCTGCCCTATTTTGTGAATGACGGCAAACGCGCGCAGGTGGAACCGATGCGTTTTGGCGAGGGTTTGACCTCGGAGATTATTCGCACGCGACAGCCGTTGCTGTTGAATCGCGCGGTGGATGATACGATGGCGCAGTTGGGCGCCAAGGTGTTTGGCGCGCCGGCGTTATCCTATCTTGGCGTGCCGATTCTGGTCGGCGAAGAGGTGACGGGCGTCATCAGCATTCAAAATACCACGCGCGAAAACGCTTTTGATGAAGCCAATGCGCGTTTGCTTGAAACGATTGCGGCGACGGTGGGCGCGGCGCTGCAAAACGCGCAGCTGTACGGCGCGATGGAGCAAGAAGTGCAAGAACGCAAACGCGCCGAAGAAGAAATTAAATTGTCTTTGCAAGAAAAAGAAATCTTGCTCAAAGAAATTCATCATCGCGTGAAAAACAATCTGCAAATTATCACTTCATTGCTGAATTTGCAGTCCGCGCAAATCAAAGATCCCGACGCGCTGTTGTTGTTCCGCGAAAGTCAGGCGCGCGTGCGCTCGATGGCGTTGATTCACGAAAAGTTATACCAGTCCAAAGATTTGGCGCGGATTGATTTTGCCGGTTACGTGCGCGAGTTGATGGTATACTTGTTTCGTTCGTACACCGTCAGTCCTGACCAGATTCAAACAGAATTGGATGTTGCCGATATTTTGCTGGGCATTGACACGGCGATTCCGTGCGGCTTGATTATTTCCGAATTGGTGACCAATTCGATGAAATACGCGTTCCCCGATGGCAAGCGCGGCAAGTTGTATGTGCGCTTGCAGTCGCTGTCGGATGGGAATCTCGTCTTGCAAGTCGCGGATGACGGCGTCGGTTTTGCGGATGATTTTGATTGGCGCGAGTCCGATTCGTTGGGGCTGCAGCTGGTAAGCACGCTGACGTCGCAACTGCACGGCAAGATGGAAGTAAGCGGACGTAACGGCGCCAGCTTTACGCTTACATTCCCCCCGGGCTGAGTTGACCTTTGTTCGCCTGAAAAAAAGTTTGCGCGATAGTTTGAAAGGTAAAGGTTATGAGTGATACGCGAATTATGATTGTGGAAGACGAGCGCATTGTCGCCAAAGATTTGCAGTTTCGGCTGCAAGGTTTGGGGTATCAGGTTGTGGCGATGGCGGCAGAGGGCCAAGATGCCATTGCCAAAGCCAAAGCGACGTTGCCCAATCTGGTCTTGATGGATATTCGAATCGAAGGCGATATGGATGGTATCCAAACGGCGGAAATCGTGCGTTCGGAATTGGATATCCCCGTTATTTTTTTGACGGCGTACGCCGACCAGGCGACATTGGGACGCGCCAAAGTCACCGAGCCGTTCGGTTATATTCTCAAACCGTTTGAAGAGCGCGAACTCCAGTCCACGATTGAAATCGCTTTGTACCGCCACAAGGCGGAACAAAAATTGCGCGATAACGAGCGCCGTTATCGGCATTTGGTGGATTACAGTCAAGGTTTGATTTTGACGCATGATATGGAGGGCTGCCTCAAATCAATTAATCCGGCGGCAGCGAATCTTTTGGGTTATCCGGTGAATGAAATTGTCGGACGCGATCTGCGCGATTTTATTCCACCGGAATTTCATTCCGATTTTGCCGCGTATTTGGAGCGCATCGCGGTCAGCGACAGCGACGATGGTTTGGTGCAGCTGCAGTCGCGCGATGGCGCCGTGCATGTGTTGCAATATCGCAATGTGCGTTCCCATGAACCGGGCGAAGGCACGTATGTCCTGAGCCACGCGGCGGATATTACGGATCGGATGCGCGTCGAACAAATTTTGCGCGACCAGAACGCGTATCTGACCGCGCTGCACGAAACTACGCTCGGTCTGATGAGCCGTCTCGACCTCGAGGATTTGTTGGAGCAAATTGTGGCGCGCGCGGCGGCATTGGTCGGCACGGAACATGGTTACGTGTTCTTGCAGACGGCGGGCAGCGCGGGCAATTCCGAAATGATTATGCGGATTGCCATCGGGGCGTACAACGGATTCAAAGGCACCAAAGCCAATTATGGCGTCGGTCTCGCGGGGACCGTCTGGCAGTCGGGCGAGCCGGTCAAAGTGGATGATTATCGCAATTGGCCCGGTCGTTTGGCGCTCTCCTCGCGCGATATTTTGCGCGCGGTCGCAGGTGTGCCGGTCAAATCCGGCGCGCAGACGGTGGGCGTCATCGGGTTGGCGTATTTGGAAGAAGGGCGCCATTTTAGCAAAAGCGAAATGGAAGCGCTCGCGCGCTTTTCAGAATTGGCTTCGATCGCGTTGGATAACGCGCGCCTCTATCACACCGCCCAAAATGAATTGGGCGAACGAAAACGCGCCGAGGGCGATTTGCGCCGCACTGAAGTGTTTCTCAATACAGTCGTGGACAATTTGCCGTACATGGTGTTTGTCAAGGACGCGCAAGATTTGCGTTTTGTGCGCTTTAATCGTTTTGGCGAACAGTTGTTGGGCAAATCAACCGCTGAACTTTTGGGCAAGAATGATTATGATATCGTCCCCGAAAATGAAGCGCGCTTTTTCGAGCTCAAAGACCGCGAGACGTTGGCGGGGCGCAAACTGTTGGATATTCCCGAAGAGCAAATCGAAACGGCGCACGGCAAGCGATATCTGCATACCAAAAAAATTCCGATTTTGGACGTGGATGGACAGCCCAAATATCTATTGGGCATTTCCGAAGATATCACCGAGCGCAAATTGGAACAGGAACGGCAGCGCGTGTTCGAGCGCAAATTGCAAGAGACGCAAAAATTAGAGTCGCTCGGCGTGTTGGCGGGCGGCATCGCGCACGATTTTAACAATTTGCTCGTCTCGATTTTGGGCAACGTCGGTTTGGTGTTGGTGGACCTCGAGCCGGAATCGGTGGTGCGCGAACCGGTGGAGCAAATCAAAATCGCGGCGCAGCGCGCGGCGGATTTGACGCGCCAGATGCTGGCCTATTCCGGTAAAGGCCGTTTCGTGATGCAAAGCATCAATCTCAATAATATCATTACCGAAATCACGCAGCTGCTCCAAGTTTCCATCTCCAAGAACGCGACCTTGCGCTTTAATTTCGATCCGACGCTGCCGCCGATTGAGGGCGATGTGACGCAGGTGCGTCAGGTGTTGATGAATCTGATTGTCAACGCATCGGACGCGATTAGCGACAGGCAAGGGACGATTAGTCTTTGCACGGGCGTAGTGCAAGCGGATCGCGATTACCTCAATGGCAATTTTATGGCGCCAGAATTGCCCGAAGGCGCGTATGTGTTTGTCGAGGTGGCGGACGATGGCGTCGGGATGGACAAAGAGACCCAAGACAAAATTTTTGATCCGTTCTTTACGACCAAATTCACCGGCCGTGGCTTGGGTTTGGCGGCTGTGTTGGGCATTGTGCGCGGGCATGGCGGCGCGATTCGAGTTTATAGTGAAGTGGGCAAAGGTTCGGTCTTTCGCATTTTGTGGCCCGTCAAGGACGCGCCGCATCATCACGAGAAAACCAATGGCGAACTGTTAAAAGCCAAAGGCAGCGGCGCGGTATTGGTGATTGATGACGAAGAAGTCGTTCGCAACGTGACCAAGCGAATGCTCATGCGGATTGGCTATACGCCGCTCTTGGCGGAAGATGGACCTGCTGGAATTGACGTATACAAACAAAATCGGGGCGAGATTGTTTGCGTCTTGTTGGACATGACCATGCCCAAAATGAGCGGCGAGGAGACACTGCGTCACTTGCGCGAAGTGAATCCCGATGTGCGAGTTTTGCTAATGAGCGGCTATTCCGAACAAGAAGCAAGCAGCCGATTTAATGGCAAGCAGGTGAACGCTTTTATGCAAAAGCCATATACGCCGCAAGACTTGCAGGAAAAGATTCAAGAGGTATTGACATAATCAAGACAGCGCGGTGAAAAATCTAGATCAACAAGAGCCAAGTGGGCGGTCTTACACCGCCCACTTTATTTATGAGTAAATTGTGTCAGCTTTTACAGAGTTGATAGCTTTTGGCAGTAGCTAAAAAGCATTTTGCAGTGTTTTCATCGTATTATCGGTGAGGTGAAAATGAGTTACTCGTCACGACTGGAAGGTTTTTATAAACTGACGCCGGGTCAACGAGTCGAATGGCTCGCCAATCTGGTTGATCTGGACCCGGGACAAATTGACGCGTTATTGAGCGGCGGTTTGGAGATCGGAGAGGCGGACCATCTGGTCGAGAATGTCATTGGAATCTACAGTCTGCCGTTAGGGCTCGCGGCGAACTTTACCATAAATGAACGCGATTATCTGATTCCAATGGTGACGGAAGAGCCGTCCATCATCGCCGCGTGCAGTTATGCCGCCAAAATTGTCCGCGCGTCGGGCGGTTTTCATGTGCACGCGCACGAGCCGATTTTGGTCGGCCAAGTGCAAGTGATGTTTGAGAACGTAAGCGGACCCGCGGATGAATCCGCCGAGCTGTCCGAGACCATTCACGCGCTGCGGCTTTGTCATCGCCGCATTCTGGAGGCGCGCGCCGAGTTGCTCGCGCTGGCAAATCAAGCGCACCCGAATCTGGTCAAGCGCGGCGGCGGCGCGCGTGACATCTCCGTCCGCGAATTTTTTCATACGCGCATCGGTCCGATGCTCGTCGTCTATCTCGCGTTCGACACGCGCGACGCGATGGGCGCGAACTTGGTCAATACCGCTTGCGAAAAAATCGCGCCGCGTATTGCGGAACTCACCGGCGGGCGCGTTAACTTGCGGATTTTGACTAATCTTTCGGACCGCCGTTTGGCGCGCGCGACTTGCCGCGTGACGGCGGACGCTTTGGGCGGGGTAGAGGTGGCGCGCTTGATTGTCGAGGCGCAAGTCTTGGCAGAAGTGGACCGCTATCGCGCGGCGACGCATAACAAAGGGATTATGAATGGAATTGATGCGCTGGCGCTCGCGACGGGCAATGATTTTCGCGCGCTCGAAGCTGGCGCGCACGCATACGCGGCGCGTAATGGCGGCTATCATCCTTTGACTCATTGGGAACAGGCGTCCAATGGCGATTTGATTGGTTCTCTTGAACTGCCGCTCGCAGTGGGTATCGTCGGGGGTCTCACGAAAACGCACCGCGTCGCGCAAATCGCGTTGAAAATTCTTGGCGCGCAATCGGGCCAAGAACTCGCTGCGGTGATGGCGGCGGTGGGCCTCGCGCAAAATCTTGCCGCGCTGCGCGCGCTGGCGACGGACGGAATTCAAAAAGGGCACATGAAGTTGCATGCGCGACGGTTAGAAAGATAAGAGATGAGGGATTAGAGACTAGAGATTGGGGACTGGAGAATTGGCGGTTGCGCAAGTGATTTGATTACACCGTTTGAAGCATTGTTGAGCATTGGAATTTGGGGTTTGACATTTTTGGGTTTGTGGAAATTGAGAACGCTGCAATTTGCAAATCGTACATTATTGAACGAGAGTTGAACGCATGAATCAAGTGATGAAACCAAAACGCGAGGTCGGCATTATCGGTTACGGCGCGTACGTGCCGCGTTATCGCATCAAGGCGCATGAAATCGCGCGCGTGTGGGGCGGAGCAGAGGACGCGCTGCCGATTGATGAAAAAGCCGTGCCGGGACTCGACGAAGACACCATCACGATGAGCATCGAAGCGGCTCGCAACGCGCTGGCGCGCGCCCAAATTGACGCGCAACAGTTACGCGCGGTGTGGGTTGGCAGTGAATCGCATCCATACGCGGTGAAACCATCGTCCACGCTTGTCGCTGAAGCGTTGGGCGCGAGCGGCGCGGTCCTCGCAGGCGATTGGCAATTCGCGTGCAAAGCGGGAACGGAAGCGATGCAAGCGGCGATTGCGCTCGTCGGCAGCGAAATGGCGGATTACGCGTTGGCGATTGGCATGGACACGGCGCAAGGTCGCCCGCACGACGCGCTCGAGTACACCGCCGGCGCGGGCGGCGCGGCATATATTTTGGGCCCCGCCGAAAACGCGCTCGCCGTCCTCGAAGCGTCATATTCGTATGTCACCGACACGCCCGATTTTTTTCGTCGCGCGTATCAACATTATCCCGAACATGGCAATCGTTTCACTGGCGAGCCCGCGTATTTTGACCACACGCTCACCGCGACGCAAAATTTTTTGGAGTTGATGAATTATACGCCGCGCGATTTTCATTATGTGGTTCTTCATCAGCCCAATGTAAAATTTCCTTTGCAAGCCGCGCAGCAACTCGGTTTTACGCGTGACCAGGTGATTCACGGCTTGCTCGTTGGCAAAATCGGCAACACTTACGCGGGCGCGAGTTTAATTGGCATGACAAATGTTTTGGACAATGCGAAAGCCGGCGACAGAATTTTGCTCGTCTCGTTCGGTTCGGGCGCGGGCAGCGATGTTTTTTCCTACATCGTCACGGAGAAAATTTTGGAACGCCGCGATTTGGCAAAGCGCACCGCGTTTTATCTCGGACGCCGCGAATTGATTGATTATGCGCGGTATGCCAGATTTAGGAACAAGTTGGTGATGAATTAAAAGAGATTAGAGACTAGAGACTGGAGACAAGCTGGAATATCTCCAATCTCTAATCTCCAGTCTCCAATCTCATGCTTTTAGAAGTTACCGAATATCTCGACTCGCTCGAATCCCAGCGCGCAAAAATTTTTTCTGTTCTCGAAAGCGCGCCAGTGGAATCCTGGAATTGGACGCCCACAGGCGACGAAACCAATTCGCTCTTTGTGCTTGCGACGCACGTCATTGGCGCCGAACACGGCTGGTTCTTTGAAATTATCGGCGGCGGCGCGCAAACGCGCAATCGTCCAACCGAATTTTTGGCGCGAGGTGATTCACTCGACGCGCTGCGCGCGGAATATGAACGCGTCAGTAACGAGACGCGCGCGATTTTTGAAAAATTGACCGAGCAAGATTTAGCATCCACGCGTTATCGCGAATCGCACGGCGACGTGAGCGTGCGCTGGATTATTTTGCACATCATCGAACACGATTCTGAACATTTGGGACAAATGGAATTGACGAAACAGTTGTGGGAGGGTAGTAAGATAGTGCAATAGTGCAGGCGTGCGATAGTTGGAATCGAAAAGCGATTTCTCGGATGCAATCTATCTAAACTATCGCGCTAACACACTAACCCACTATCGCACTATTGAACTTTATGAGAGACGTTTCAATTATCGGCGTAGGACAAACTCCGGTGCGCGAGCATTGGGAAAAAGGTTTGCGGCAACTCGCAGTGGACGCGGTTCTCGCGGCGCTCAAGGACGCGCATACTGAACAAGTGGACGCGATTTATGTTGGCAATATGTTGAGCGGCGAATTGACGCGCCAAGAACATCTCGGCGCGTTGATTGCGGACCAACTTGGCATGAGCGGCGTCGCGGCGATGAAGGTGGAATCGGCATGCGGCGCGGGCGGCAGCGCGGTTCACGCGGGCTTTCTCGCCGTCGCGTCGGGGCAATATCGGCGCGTCGCGGTCGTCGGCGTAGAAAAAATGACCGACTTGTGGAATGGCAGTGTGACGGCGGGACTCGCGATGGCGGCGGATGGCGAATACGAAGCGGCGAATGGGATTTCGTTCGTCGGACTCAACGCGCTGATGATGCGCCGCTACATGTACGAATACGATTTGGTGGAAGAAGATTTCGCGCCGTTCGCGCTCAACGCGCACGCGAACGCAGTACACAATCCGAACGCGATGTTTCGCAAAGCGGTGACGTTGGAACAATTCACCAAAGCCAAAAAAGTGGCGGACCCGATTTCGTTGTTTGATTCGTCGCCGATTTGTGACGGCGCGGCGGCAGTGATTTTGTCGCGCAGTGAAAATTTGAACGGCAATGCTGCACGCGCGATTTCGATTGCCGCCAGCACGATGGCGACGGACACGCTCGCGCTGCATGACCGTCAAGACCCAATGTGGCTGCGCGCGGTGGAACTCTCTTCCATCAAAGCATACGCGCAAGCAGGCATCACGCCGCAAGACATTGATTTGTTTGAATTGCACGACGCGTTTTCGATTGTGGCTCCCATGTCGCTCGAAGCGGCAGGATTCGCGCGACGCGGCACGGGAACGTATCTCGCGCGTGACGGCGAAATTTCCATCAACGGCAAATTGCCGATTAGCACAATGGGCGGACTAAAGGCGCGCGGACATCCCATCGGCGCGAGCGGCGTGTATCAAATTACCGAAGCCGTTCAACAACTGCGTGGCGAGGCGGGCAAAAATCAAGTGCCGAATGCGAAAATTGGCATGACGCAATCGCTCGGCGGCGTCGCGGCGACGGCGGTGACGCATATTTTAAAAGGCAAATAGAGATTGGAGATTGGAGATTGGCGCGTCATTTACAAGCGCTATCAATCTCTCGTCTCTGGTCTCTAATCTCTTATTTCGATGGCTGAAAATCTTGCACCCAACTGGCGTTTGCGCGAACAACGTTATCAACTCGTTGGTAATGTTTGTTTGAACTGCAACGCAAAATTTTTTCCACCGCGTCAGGTTTGCGCAAATTGTCGCGGCACGGAATTTGATTCGTTCCAATTCAGCGGCAAAGGTGAATTGTATTCGTTCACCACGCTGCGTTCCGCGCCCGCGGGGTTTGAAAATTACGCGCCCTATTCCGTCGGCATGATAAAGTTGGACGAAGGTCCGCTTGTCGAAGCGATGTTGACGGATGTGAATGAAGACGAACTCGCGATTGGCATGAGGATGGAGATGGTGACGCGGAAAATTCGCGAGGAAGAGGGCGAGCGCGGGTTGATTGTTTATGGCTACAAATTTAGGAGGGACAATGAGAATGAGGAAAAACGAAACGCGCGGCGTTGAGCGGCGCGTTTTTTTTTTGCGTGACCCCCGCGCTCCGCTAAAGTTGAAAGGATCGTTATGGCGCAAGTCATCCAAGCGCCGCAGAAGCTGGGGTATAATACGCTTGCGCCAATTGGGGCGGAAAGTTGAGGGAGAAAAAGCTATGCAAACGCAGATGCCAATTTTGATCAAGCCGCAAGTCATTTATCCGGAAAGCGATGGTATGCCCATGGCGGACAACACCAAACAATTTCGCTACATCGTCACGATTAAAGAAGGTTTGGAAGCGCTGTTTGCCAACGAGCCGCGTGTTTTTGTCGCAGGCGATTTCTTGTGGTACCCCGTCGAAGGAGATCCCAAAATACGCGCGGCGCCGGATGCGATGGTCGTCTTTGGGCGTCCGAAAGGGGATCGCGGCTCCTATCTTCAGTGGCTTGAAGAAGGCATTGCGCCACAGGTTGTCTTTGAAATCCTTTCGCCAGGCAATACGCTAAAGGAAATGACCCGCAAGTATAATTTTTACGAGCGATATGGGGTTGAAGAATATTACATCTATGATCCCGATCGCGGAGAATTGAGCGGCTGGCTGCGGCGCGGTGAACAACTCGAGGAAATTGAACAGATGCAAAATTGGACAAGTCCCCGTTTGAACATTCGCTTTGAACTGCGCGGGGATGAATTGGATTTGTTTCGTCCTGATGGCGCGCGCTTTTTGACCTTTGTTGAACTGATGGCGCAAAAGGCAGAAGCGGAAGAACGCGCAGAACATGCGGAAGAACGCGCGGAGCATGCGGAAGAACGCGCAGAGCATGCGGAAGAACGCGCATTGCGCGCGGAAGAACGCTCCAAGCGCTTGGCGGCGCAATTGCGCGCAATGGGGATTGAACCAGAGAATGGCGCTACTGCGTCTTGATGGCGCAAGGGCGCGATTTTGAAAACGAAAGGTGTCATGGCGAAAACCATGACACCTTGTATTAATTCACGACGCTGCGCTCCATGCCCGCGGGCGTTGAAAGTTACGCGCCGTATTCCGGCGGGATGATCAAGTTGGACGAGGGTCCACTCGTCGAGACAATGTTGACGGATGTGAACGAAGACAAACTCGTGATTGGAATGAGGATGGAGATGGTGACGCGGAAAATTCGAGAGGAAGAGGGCGAGCGCGGGTTGTTGGTGTACGGGTGCAAATTCCGCGCGAGTGAAGCATAAGCACAAAAAGGCGTGGCACTTGATGCCACGCCTTTGTTATTTTACGAGAATAGCTCCACTCCATTCGCTCGTACCATTCCCTTTTACCACTTGCACTTTGTACCGATATTTTTTCCCTTGCTTGACATCTTTATCCGAAAACGTGTAGGACGCGCCCGTCACTTGTCCCGCGTGTTTCGCCGCAATCAATTCCGCGTTCATTTGTTTCCATTCCCCTTTGTCCTATTTGCGCCACACGTTAATGCCAACTACATCCAATTCATTGCCTGTTTTCCATTTCAGTTTGACGAAATTTTTTCGCGTGCGCGCGGCTTGGAATTGGGTGAGCGTTGCATCACGTCTGTTTTTGTGAATCGTTGTCGCGAGGTTGAATCGTTGTCGCATCATCCTTTACCGCGGCGTTGACCAAATGCGCCACCAAATCATTCCACGTCCGAAATGCAAAGGTCTCGCGCGTCAAGACGTGCTGCACCACGCCGCGCCATTCGAGGCGTCCGCCGCTCGCGCGTTCGCGCCACACGCGCACGGTAAAGAGATGCGACGGTTGCATTTCATTTACGGCATCACGCCCAACTGTGCGAGCAGCGCGGGCATTTCAAAATAGACGCGCCCGCGTTTGATTTGGGCATTTTCTAAATCATACACGACACAGATTGGCACGCGCACGTTTTTCCCTGTCGCAGGAATCCCCGCAAATTCGCCAATGTGTTTGCCGACAAATTCGCCCTCCACCATCGCGTTGTTCTCGCCAAAGAGCAACGTCCGCGTTTCAGCGCTGGCATCGAACGCGACGTGATAGAAATAATTCAACATTCCCATCACCCCTTGCGGCGATTGATGTTCTTGTCCCGTCGCCATGATGGTGAAAACTACGTCGTTCGCCATCATGCTTACGTCGTCATGTTCAGAATTGAAATAACGCAGCATCGTTTCTTTTGTGCTGTCAACGGACATTTCAGACCTCCTGAATTTGGCGTTGGGTTACGCGAACGGAACGGCGCTGCCACAACACATACGCGAATCCAAACCCGCACACAAAAGTAATGATTGTGTTGGGGAGCAATGCGGGCGATGCGCTGCCCGTCAAGATTCCTAACCCGAGACCAACCGTGTTGATAATGTTCCACGTTGCCAAATACGCGGTGGTAATCCACACTTCGCTCCACTTGTTGGAACGGAGAGAGAGCGCCGCGCCCACAATCGAACCGAACAAAAAGCCGCCGACGGCGCGTATGGCAGCAACATCCGGCGCAGGCAGGCCGAGCAGAGCTTGAAACTCGACAGGCGCAAGCACGAATCCGAGAGCAAATACAATTCCCGGAAAAATCGTGAACCAGAGCAAAAAGCGATGCAGACGGGTGAGAGATTCGTTCATTCTGTTTTCCTCCTGATAAATGTGAGGCAAATTTCAAATTTGCCCTACCAACTGCCCATTTTCATTGGCTGCTGGTGAGCCAATGGGTCATGGGCAACTTTTGATAAATGATTTGTCGCCAATGTATCAAACTGACCGCTTCACAACCGCTTCACGCTAACGCGCGGGAAAAATAAAAACGCCGCATCGTATCAAGCGATACCATGCGGCGTTCTAAAACTTGCTTATTCGTTTCAACCTTTTTCGAGACGCAAAAAATCTTCAAGTCGCGTTGGCGTGATTCCTAACGCGCACGCCCACTCTTGCAAATCAACAATCTCGTCCTCATCTTTTGCCAACACGGCGACTACAAACGGCGGCAAATCAGAGATGTTTTCATCGGGATTGGCAAAATGTATGGGAATCAGATATCCCAAGACGCGTTCGTACACCACAACCACATCACGGTACGACAATGCTTCAGGTCCACCAATGACGAGTCGTTGATTCAACGCGGCGGGATGTGATATGGATGCGCTTGCATAAGCGGCGACATCACTACGCGCGATAAAAGAGATTTTGCCGCGTGCATTTCCGATGAGCGTAACAGGGCGTCCATTACTCACAGAAAGTCCAACCACGCGTTCGGGCCATCCCTCCATGAACGCGGTGGGTGCGAGGATGGTGTAATTCAATCCACTCGCGCGCAAATATGTTTCCGCCTTGAATTTTGCGGCAGCAATGGGAATTGGACTCTCGAGGGCAGCAAAATTCGCCGAGACAAAAATGAATTGCTTGACGCCCGCGCGGGTGGCTGCGTCAATCAGATTCTGATGCCTGAGCCAGTCTACCGTTTCAGGCGTATCATCGCCGCCGCGTGATGCTGCCGTCGCGGTGGTAATAACTACGTCAATGCCCTCACACGCCGCGTCGAGTGATGCGCGCGCTTTGAGGTCTCCAGAAACGACTTGCGCGCGCGCGAATATGTGGGGTGGCGCGTTCTTGCGATTGCGGGCAAATCAGAATCCGCACGCGCTCCCCGCGCGCAAGCAGCATTTGCGTAATCGCGCCGCCCAACATGCCTGTTGCTCCAACGACAAGTATCATTGCATTTCCCTTTACAGATAACCGAGCAGTTTCGCGTCGGCGGCAATATGTTCAAGCTCTTGCCGCGCGCGCAATGTATCGCCTGCATCCCAAAATGCGACGGCTCGCGCGAAACCCGACGCGATGGGTTCGGGTAATAATTGCTGCGGGGGGGTGAGCATCGCGCGCACATACTCAATCGCCGCGCCCCATTCGGCGCGCTCGAGCGCGATTCCTAGCAATGGGCCCGATGCAAACCAATGAAAGGGATAGGTCTTGGCAAACTTGGGGAGAGCGTCCAGACATAGTTTTTGCGCCAGTTGAAAATTTCCCGCGCGCCATTCTATCCAGCCGAAATTTGCTTGCGCCGCGCTTTTGTATTCTTGAATGTCCATTTGTTCGGCGAGTGCGGCGCTAGCGCGCGCATATTGTTTTGCCAATTCAATTTCCCCGCGTTTTCGGTGCGCGATTGTTAAATAGACCTGACACAAAAGATTCAAGTACGTATAGTGCATCGCTTCCGCCGAGGCGCGCGCAATGTGTAATTCTCTTTCCGCATCCTCCAGCTCACCCCGCCACAAGCGCATAAAGCCCAGATTGAACCGCGCAGAGGCGAGCTCTCCCTTGTCCCCAAAATTCTCGCAAGCTTGCACAATCTCCTGCGAAAGCGCAAGCGTCGTATCCGATGGCACAAATCGTTCTAAACGCGTACGATAACGTCCCAGCGCGCGCAAGAACTGAATCTGTTGATGCGCTGTGCCGTTTTTTTCGACGAGGGGTTGGGCGCGTAGCAGCACTTGAGCATTGTTGGCATTGTCGGCGGCGAAATAATATGCTTCGGCAAATGCCAACTGGCGTTGAATCCAGACTGCCCAATCTTTGGCGCGCCAATCGGCGGATGGTTCGCCCTGTGTTGCTTCCGCAAGTTCATATTCTTGCAACGCCGCGCTCGCCTCACGCTGTGAGCTCCAGGCGCTGCCGCGTTTGGTAACAAGTTGGGCGCGCGCGCGCGTGTCGGCGGGTGGAATAGATGCGAGCGCGACCTCAAATACATTGCGCGCTTCATTGGGTTGCCCGCCCATTAGCAATGCATCGCCCAACCAATGATTCAATTCCGCTGCGCGCTCATCCCCGCGCGGCAAAAGCGACAGCGCCCGTTGATAGAATTGAATCGTATCCTGCACCGCATACACGCGTTTCGCCGCGTCCGCCGCGCGCAAATAATAATCAATCGCCTGTTTTGGCTGCTGCGCGCGTTCATACTGCTGCGCGATCTGTCCGCTCCACGCGTCCATGTTCTCTGAATGTACGTTCACTAACGCGTCCGCCGCGCGCAGATGCAAAATTTTTTGACGCGCCGCGCCCAAACTGTTGTACGCCGCCGCGCGAATTTTATCGTGCGCGAAATCGTATGCCTCGCCGCTTTTCTCGCGGACGATTTGTTTGCGCCACAATTCGTCCAAGCCGCGCACCAACGCGTCGAGTTCGCTCCCGCTCGCTTGCGCCAACACCTCAAACGAAAATTCGCGCCCCAACACACTCGCTACCTCCGCCAACCCGCGCGCGTTGGGCGAAAGCAACGCCAACCGATGCTGAATCACACTTTGAATTTTCTGCGGCAGCAACGCGTCTTTGCCATTCGTCGTCCGCCGTCCCCCATCCCCCGTCCCCCATCCTCTATCTCCCGTCCCCCACCCCCCATCTCTCACCATCTCAATCACAAACAACGGATTCCCTTCCGTCTCTTGAAACAACGCCCGCGCGTTCGCATCGTCCATCGTCTCTTGCATCCATTCCGTCGCCAGCGCCAACGTCTGAATTTCATTCAAGCGCGGCAAAGCAATCTCTGTGAGCAGTTCGGCGCGATGCAGCGCGAGTTTCCATTTCGTCAAGGGATGCGCGGCGTCCACCTCTTCGCGGCGCGCACACGCCAGAATCAACAACGGCGTGTCGGAATCAAAACGCGCGACAAATTGTAGCCATTCCAACGTTTCCGCATCGCACCACTGCGCGTCATCCAAAAACAAAATGCGCGGCGCGGGTGCGCTCAATAGCGCGCGCGCAAGCACATCAAACAAACGGGTGCGCTGCCACGCTTCCGCGATGGGCGGCGGTTCGGGCAAATCGGGAAACTCGGCGCGGAGCGACGGCGCGATGCGCGAAATTTCGACGAGTATAGCGCGTTCCAAATTTTTGAAATTTTGACGCACCGCGTCATGCCGCAACCACTCGGCGAGAGGCGCGAACGCGCTCGTTTGCGTATTCTCGTACCCGCGCGCCGTCAACGTCACAATCTCTTGGCGCGCCGCCCAGGCTGCAAAATCTTCCGCCAAGCGTGTCTTGCCGATGCCCGCTTCGCCCGCGAGCAGAACAAAATGGGTTTGCCCTTGCGCCGCGCGTTCCCACGCGTCGAGCAAACGCGCCCATTCCGCATCGCGGCCAATCAACCGCGCTTGCCCGCGCGGGGTAGTTTGCGCGTCGGCGTCTACTTGGTCAACGCGCAACAACTGCAAGTACAACGCGCGCGTTTCGGCGGCAGGGTCAATGCCAAATTCATCGCGCAGCATCGTCGCGCACGCGTGATATGTGCGGAGCGCGCTCGTGCGTTCGCCGCGTTCAAGTTCGAGACGCATCACGCGCGCGTATGCTTCTTCGCGCAATGGGTCCGCGCGCAAGAGTCGCTGCGCGTATTCCAATGCGCGCGCGTACGCGCGATTCGTTTCGTGGCGCGCAACCAAGCGTTCCAACGCGGCGTGCCATTCTTGGCGCAGCGTTTCGCGTTCGGGCAAAATCCAATCGTCGTAGCAAGAGGGGAGTAAATCGCCCGCGTAGGTTTTGACTGCGCGTTCGAGCGCGTCCATTTCGCGCGCCGTTTCGCCCGCGCGTTGATGTTCGAGCGCGGCGGCGCGCGCGTTTTGAAATTCAATTACGTCACAATGAAAAGCCGCGTCGGCGCGCCATTGAATTGTCTGCGGCGCAAAGCAAACAAATTCGTCGGCGTTGGAGAGCGCGTCGCGGAATCGCGCGAGCAGTGTGCGAAGGTTGGTGCGCGCCTGCGCGTCAGTGGTATCCGCCCAAAACGTATAGGCGAGTTGTTGGCGCGTCATCGGCGCGTCGCGGTGGAGAACGAGATAGGCGAGGAGTGCTTGCAGGCGTTCGGAATGAAACCCTGTCAGCGGCATCGCGTCATTTTGAATTGCAAAGCCACCCAGCAAACGAATGTGCAACATGATGTTCCTCAAAGCTAAAAGAGCCCTGTAGGACAAATTTGTAATTTGTCGAATCCGCGGATGAAAAGCCGTATGGCAAATTACAAATTTGCCTTACCCTTTCAATGTAGAATGGCAGAGACGCGCGTTGGCGCTTGCCCACACTGCGTAGGAAGCGTTCTCTAACGCTGACGGAGCGCAATGTGGTCATCACCAGAGACACGCGGCATTATAAACGCGTTTCGCGTATAATAGCGGCGTGAATTCAATTACAAGCGATACAAAAATGACAACGCTAATTTTTCCAACCATTCAACGCAGTATCAAACCCGGCGTCATTGATTTGGCGTGGGGACAGCCCGACCCGAATCTTTTGCCGGTTGAAGAAATGAAGCGCGCGGGAGAACGCGCGCTGAATGAATACAGCTGGGAGATGCTCGATTATGGCGCAGAGGCGGGCCCGGGGCCGCTGCTCGATTATTTGCGCGAACGCATCGAACGCACCGAAGGACGCGCGTTGCGCGCTGACCAAATCATCGTCACTGCAGGCAATTCTGACGCGCTCGACCAAATTTGCACCTTTCGGACACAGCCGGGCGATACTGTATTGATCGAAGCGCCCACGTATCATCTCGCCGTCAAAATTTTGCGCGACCACTTGCTCGACATCGTTCCCGTTCCCACCGATGAAGAAGGTTTGCGCGTGAATGATTTGCAAGCGATTCTCGCGGAATTGAAACGCGTGGGCAAGCAACCGAAATTTTTGTACACGATTCCAACGTTTCACAATCCAACCGGCGTGTGCTTGAGTGAAGGCCGCCGACGCGGTTTGGTCAAAGTCGCGGCGCAGGAAAATTTGCTGCTCGTCGAAGACGATGTGTACCGCGAACTTGCGTACGACGCGCCCGCGCCCCCGTCGCTTTGGTCCATCGCGCCCGACGGCGTTGTTTTGCGAATGGGCTCGTTCGCCAAATCGTTCGCGCCCGGTGTGCGGCTCGGTTTTATCACAGGCAATAAAGAATTTTTACTGCGCATGACGGGTGGGGGATTGCGCGACAGCGGCGGCGGCGTGAATCATTTTACGGCAATGATGTTGGCGGCAGCGTGCCGCGCAGGATTGTACGATTCGCAAATCGAAAAATTGCGCGCGGCGTATCGCGAACGACGCGACGCGTTGTGCGAAGCGATTGCGCAAGAGTTACCCAAGACAAAATTTGTGAAACCGGGCGGCGGATTTTTTATTTGGCTGCAATTTCCGGATAGCACGGATACGCAAGTTTTGCGCGGACGCGCGCCGGAACACGGCGTAGATTTTGTGCATGGCGCGCGCTTTTTTGGGGAGGGGGGGGGAACGAACGCGCTGCGATTCGCGTTCAGTTTGTATCCGCCGGATGAATTGCGCGAGGCGGTGAAGCGATTGCGGAATGCGCTATAATGCTTGTTACAAAGATGCCACCGATTGGGACGCGGATGAACGCGGATGAACGCGGAAAAAGAAAAGAGAGTTCTTGAATCCGGCCCAAGAAAATTGTGATCTATAACGCTAGAGTTGACAGAATGGAAAGCCGCAAACCGCGTCTTTTGAAATGGCAATATGATGAACTGAACGCTCAATATGGTAACACGCCGTCTATCGCTGAAGGTACGGGCGAAGGCGGACAGCATTGGATACTGATGAATTTATTGAATCGGTTTGGTTTCATTCCCAATTCGCGTGACCAAGCGATGCAGCTGGCAGATGAATTGCTTGCGGAAGGTTGGCGCGAGGATGGCGACGCGTAGTGACGAATTTTATTCGTCGCCACTCAAAACGAATGAATTCGTTACTACGATGAACAACGTCCTCTCTGACATTCGCGTTCTCGATTTGACGCAGGCGATGGCGGGACCCATTTGCGGGATGCTGCTCGGCGATTTTGGCGCGGATGTGATCAAAATTGAACGCCCCGGCAGCGGCGACCAATCGCGCGGCTGGGGTCCGCCGTTTGTGCAATCCGAGTCCGCGTATTTTCTCTCGGCGAACCGCAACAAGCGTTCGCTCACGCTCAATCTCGATAAACCCGAAGCGATTGAAATTTTGCATGAACTCGCGCGCGGCGCCGATGTCTTTATGGTGAACCAACCCTCGCTCGCGTCGCTGCAAAAACGCAAGCACGATTATGAATCGTTGCGCGCAATCAATCCGCGTTTGATTTATGTTTCGATTACGGGATATGGATTTACGGGACCCAAAGCGGGACTCGCGGGCTACGATTTGGTCGCGCAAGGTGAAGCGGGCTTGATGAGTTTCACGGGGAATGAGGAATGGGAGCCGATGCGTTATCCGATTCCGATTGCGGATATTACGACGGGCGTTTATTCCGCATTGGGCGTCCTCGTCGCGTTGCGCGCGCGTGAGCAAAATGGCGCGGGGCAATTTCTCGACATGGCGTTGTTTGATTCGCAGCTCACGTGGCTCAATCACATCGGCAGCAATTATTTGAACGCGAACGCCGCGCCGCAAAAAATCGGCAACACGCACGCGAGTATTGTGCCGTACCAAGTTTTTCGCGCGCAAGACAAATACATTATTATCGCCGTCGGCAGCGAAGCGTTGTGGAAAAAATTTGTGCGCGTATTGAACGCGGAGGAAACGCTGGGCGCGGACGAACGTTTTCAAAGCAATCGCGGACGCAATCAACAGCGCGCGGAACTCGTCGCCAAGATCCAAAGTATTTTGGAAACGCAGCCCGCGGCAGAGTGGATTGAAAAATTGCGCGCTGAGGAAATTCCGTGCGGACCCATCAATTCCGCTGCCGAAGCGTTGACCGACGCGCAAACGCGCGCGCGCGGCATGATTGTCGAAATCGAGCATCCGCTCATCGGCATCGCCAAAAGCGTGGGCAATCCGATTCATCTTTCCGAAACGCCCATCACCTATCGCCAACACCCCCCCCTGCTCGGCGAACAGACAGACGAAATTTTGCGCGAGTTGGGCAAGTCGGAAGACGAGATTGGAGACTGGAGATTGAATGGGATATTGTAATCTCCAGTCTCTAGTCTCTAATCTCTAATCTCAAGGAGTTTTATCGTGCGTCGTATTACTGTTCTCGGCGTCGGTTACGTTGGACTTGTCACCGGCGCGTGTTTTGCGGATTTGGGCAATCAGGTCATCTGTTTGGATGTGATTCCCGAAAAAATTGAAAAATTGAAACGCGGCGAAATGCCGATTTTTGAACCGGGCTTGGAAGAGGTGGTTCAACGCAACGCGGCGGCAGGGCGTCTCGAATTCACAACGAACTATGCCGAAGCGATTCCGAACGCGGAATTTATTTTCGTCGCGGTGGGTACGCCTTCGGGCGTAGATGGTGAAGCGGATTTGAAATATATTCGCAGCGCGGTTGAAAATATCGCCGCGCATCTGGATACGTACACCATCATCGTCAATCGCAGCACGGTTCCTGTCGGCACGGGCGATTCCACCGCGCAGACGTTGATTGAACGCGGCAAGCAACAGGGCATAGATTTTCAAGTGGTTTCGAATCCTGAATTTACGCGCGAAGGTTCCGCCATTTACGATTTTCTCAATCCTGACCGCGTGGTGTTGGGTTCGGTGGACAAGGAAGCGGCGGAAGCGGTGGCGGAATTGTACCGCGCGTTCACCGAAAAAATTATGATTACGGATTTACGCACGGCAGAGATGATTAAATACGCGTCCAACGCGTTTCTCGCCATGAAGATTTCGTTCATTAACGAAATCGCGTCCATCTGCGAAAAACTGGGCGCGGATGTCAAAGATGTCGCGGCGGGCATGGGGCATGACCAACGCATTGGCGCGGCATTTCTCAACGCGGGTTTGGGCTTTGGCGGAAGTTGCTTTCCCAAAGACGTCAAAGCATTGACGTACATGGCGGAAGTGAATGGTTTGCATCCGCAACTTTTGCGCGCGGTGATGGACATTAACCGCGACCAGCGGCGCCGCGTGGTTTTGCATTTACGCGAACTCGTCGGCAATTTGCGCGGCAAAACAATTGGAATGCTCGGCCTCGCGTTCAAACCCAACACGGACGATATTCGTGAAGCCGCCGCGATTGATCTCGCGCATATGCTCGCCAACGAAGGCGCGAATTTGCGCGCGTACGATCCAGTGGCGATGGAAAACGCGCATCGCATTTTGGACGGCGTGAAATTTTGCGCGGACGCGTACGAGGTCGCGGCGGGCGCGGACGCGCTGATTCTCGTCACCGAATGGAACGAGTTCAAACAACTGAATATGCCGCGTCTCTATGCTTCAATGCAGCGCAAGATTTTCCTCGACGGGCGCAATATCTATGACCCCGCCGAAATGCGCGCGCACGGCTTTGAATATCGCGGAGTAGGACGACCGTTGAATGACGCGAGCGCGGACAACGCGCCGCTGGCGGTGGAACCAAGTTTGGCGAACGTCAAGTGATTTATGATTTCGGATTGTTCATTGGACGCGGTTTTGCGGCCAAGAAAAAGCATGCATCAAAAATCGAAAATCGAAAATGCTGCGCACCGGCGTTGATCTGATCGAAATTGCGCGCGTTCAAGCTGTCATCGCGCAGTACGGCGAACGCTTTACGCGCCGCGTGTACACTGACGGCGAACTCGCGTATTGCGCGGGTCGTGTCCCTTCGCTCGCCGCGCGTTTTGCCGCCAAAGAAGCGGTGAGTAAATTGCTCGGCGTTGGCATCCAACATCGCGATGGCGTGGACTGGCGTGAAATCGAAGTGCTTTCCGCCGAGAATGGTTTTCCAACCGTGCGATTGCACGGCAAAGCGAAACAACGCGCGCGGCAAATTGGCGTGAATGAAATCGCGCTATCTTTTTCGCACACGCGTGAACATGCGCTGGCCTTTGTGATTGCCCAATAAAAAATGCGCCCCGTAGGGCGCATTTTTTTTCGCGACAGCGTTATGGCGCGGGCAGCGTCATAACGCGAATATCAAACCTAGCAGCGCATAAAAACCTAGCGAGGCGAACGATTGCTCGATGCCGATGCGCGCGGGTTTGGCGCCCACGCACGGATGCGTAATTCCATACACAAAATGCGCGCTCGCCAAGATAAACGCGAACGGCGTCCATGGTGGAACGAATTGCGCCAACGCGAACGCGAGCGCGCAAGCGCTCGCGGCGCCGATATAGAGCAGCGCGCGCCGCCCGTCGCGCCACTGCTCCGCGCGCAAAGGCATTATTTTCATGCGACGCTGTTTCAAACGCAAATAGACGTACACAATCGAAGCGGTCGCGTACAGCCACGCGAGCAGCCACAACCACCAGCCCGTTGGCGTCATGGCGCCTACGCTCACCCAATACGCGGCGGACGCGGCAAGCGCCAACATGCCCGCGCCCACCAATTCGATGCCAAGCTGGCGTTCCTCGCGCTGTGTCACCAACCACAACTGCCACGCTAGCACGAGCGCGGCTGGAATGCCCAACCACAGCAAAAACGCATAGCCGCGCCAAATCAAAACGCCGAGCGGCAGCGCCGCTACCGCGCCCGCGCCGCACAGCGCCAACAGCGTGGGATGCGTATCGCTTTTCGCGCGCCGCCCCGCCAAGATTTTGACCAACAGGGTGAGCGGCTGACGCGCGATATAACTTGCCAGCGCGAATAACAACAGCGCTAACAATTCTATGTTTGGCTGCGCGGCGGCAATGACGCCCAGCGCAAACGGGCCCAACAGCAAAAACCAACCGCCGTGTTCGGGCGGCAGCAGATAGATTTTAAAAAATTTGCCGGGCGATTGCGCGCGCTTGACTTGGGCGTTCTGCGCGTTCGCTTGAGAAACGGACCGCATGGCGTCGTCGCCTTTCAAAAAATTAAACTGCTTATGCGCGCTCTAAATTATAACGCATTGCGTCATGGCGGCGTTACAATCGAGTCAAAAGCGGGTTTGCGTGAGCGTCAACGCGCTGCGGATTACGCAGCCCAAAGCGCGTCAAATAATTCAAACGCCCACTGCGCCAGCTTATGGTTTCACCACACTAATTATCGTCGTCCCCGCGTTCCCCGTCACTATATTATTCTCTTCTTGAATCAAGCCCGCCCAATAATTGACGTTTTGTTTGCGGTTGAGGCGAATGAATCCGACGACCACAATGGATTGCCCCGGCGCGAGCGCGCCAATCCCCCAACGATACGGGTACGCGCGCGGGTCAACGTGTTCGCGCCCTTCATAATCCACGCCAACGCGCCAGACTCCCGCAGCGGGCGGAAAACCTTTGGTCAAATAATTATCGCCCTCGTTGTACAAAAAGCCCGCGTCGGGACCTTGGGACGAAAGCGTTTGCGCGGAATCATTTCGCACCGTGATTTTGATTTGGACGATTTGCCCCGTTTGCAAAGAGGTTGGGATGAATTGCGCCTGCGTAAGCGTCGGCTTGCTGGTTGGCGGCGGCGGCGCAATCGGCGTGACCGTGATGATTGTTTTGCCTTGTTCGTCTTGCAGCCACGCGATTTGTTCGCGCGCCAAGCCCGCCCAATAATTTTTTGTCGCGATCGCATTGAGCCGAATCTGTCCGTTAATGACGCGTGTTTCGCCCGGCTGCAAGGGCGAACCGAAACCCCAACGATAAGGATGGTCAATCATGGTCGCGGCGCGTCCGTCAAAATCAACGCCCACGCGAAACGCGTCGCGCTGTTCGACAAAACCGTGCGCCAAGAACGATTCGCCTTCGAGATAGGTGAAACCGGGCGGCGGACTTTGCGTCGTGAGCGCCACATTTGTATCATTGCGTACGGTGATGCTGACGTTGAGCATCTGACCTGTCGGCAAAATCTGCGGCGTGAATGACGTCGCGAGAATGGTCGGATGACCGGTCGGAGGGGGGGGTGTTGGCGCGGTCACGGTGATTTGCGTTTTGCCCGCGTCGTCTTGGCGCCATGCGATTTGCTCTTGCACCAAGCCCGCCCAATAATTTCTTGCCGCCGCGTCGTTCAGACGAATCTGTCCGTTAATCACGCGCGTTTCGTTCGGCGCGAGCGGCGCGCCGAAACCCCAGCGATAGGGATGGTCAATTCCCGTTCTGTCATCAAAATCAATCCCGACGCGATACGCGCTGTTTACTTCGGCATAGCCGCGCGTGATAAAACTTTCGCCTTGATTGTACATAAAACCGGGCGCGGGCGCTTGGGTGTGGATGACGCTGTTCGTTCCGTTTTTGACGGTGATGCTCACGTTTAGCGCTTGGTGTGTTTCCAAAGTGGTTGGCGTGAGCATGACATTCGTGATTTCGACAATACCTGTTGGCGGCGGCGCGGCGTTTTGCGCCAGCTGTTGGAATGCAAACCAAGCCGGACGTTTGCTGCCCGCGTCGTCTACCATGCCCCATGATTCATTCGCGATGCGCCACGTAAACCAAAACGCGTGCGCGACCTGATTGCGCCCGACATCGCTCATGAGCGCGTACGCGCGTTTCATATATTCGGCGACGCCTTGCGCGGGTGGAATGTCGCCCCAACTCCAATCCAACTGCGCGCCGATTTCTGTGACCCACAGCGGCTTGCCCGCAATCGCGCGCGCTTGATTGACCGAATTGCGCAGTTCGCCAAAACCCCAACTCGCAAAGGGATATCCGTCCGCGCGTTCGGCGTAAGCGTGCCAGCCCGCGCCGTCGAACGAATCGGGCGCGGCGGCGACGACGCGTTTCAAATACTCGAATCCTTCGCCGCAGCATATCCCCGCCGAAATCACCGGCAGGTTCGGATTGCCCGCTTTGATTTTTGGATACGTCGCCGTTAAAAGCGCGGCGTAATTTTCGGGTAAAATTTGTTGGACATCGGGTTCATTCCACACTTCGAGCGCGCTGATTTTATCTTTATAAAAATCCGCGATTTTTTGCGCGAGATCCGCGACGCGCGCAATGTACGCCGGCCATGCGTCGCTGCCGGTCGCCGGCGGAACTTGATTAAAAGTTTCCGGATTGATGAGCGCGAGAATTTTGATGTCTGGATTCGCCTGCCGCGCGCGATCGAGCAGCCAATCGAGTTCGCTATTTTGGCCCGTCGTGAAATTTTGATGTTGATAAAAGAGCAGCGCGCGCAGCCACTGCGGATTGAGATCGCGCATTTCTTCCGTACCCGGCGTGACGGAATCGCGATAGCCGGGATTGAGACAGAGTGAAGGAAACAGGGGCGCGGTGGGAACGGTGGCGGCTTGCTCAAAAAAATAGGGCAGGTTGTTGCTAAAACTGTATTGCGAAATATACCAGCGTTTTCCGCCGAAATCGAGCGAGCCGTATACTTGCACGCTGGTCTCGCGCAGATACGTAATGATATTTTTGTCCGGCAGCGCCAATAACGCGGTGGTGCCATAAACCCGCGCGTTTTTCTGGTCAACAATGACCTTGCCGAGAATACGCGTTGTGTTGGCGTCCGCCGCCATCTTGATAAAATCAACCGTCGGGCCCGGACAATTTGGACGGTCCACATTGTCAATCGCGTAATGTCCAATGAGATTGCGATAGGGCGTCCACCAAAGATCAAATTGTTCGGCAAGCCACACCAGCAGCGCATTATTCGCCGCGTACATTTCGGATGTCCACGTTTCTTGATAATATCCTTCGTGTTCGATACTGATGGTGTAATAATTCGGATTTTGTCCCGCCACAATATTTTGCCACGAGGGCTTGACGCGCGCGCCGCGCCCATTTGTCCAATAGCCGCCGTTGGGTTGCGACGCGTCCACGTTCCAACGCAAGCCATTCGCCCACGCGCCATTATTCACCGAAACGAGTTGCGCGACGCGTCCATCCTTGGCAATCACAAAATGCGCGGAGGAATTGGGATTCAACTGCGCGTCTTGCAGCCAGCGCACCGCCGCCGCATAACTGCCCTGGGCAATGTGGATGACGACGGCGCGGCGTCCCTGATTGTCCGCATAATATTTTGTCGTTTCGTATTTTTCCGCTTCGGGATACCAGTCAATCGCCATTGAGGATATTAACAAGGGCAAAACATTCTCAAGCGCCGCGCGCGGTGTTTGAAAATGTTTTGCCCAATACAAGAATCATGTTTCAAAATCAGAGGGTATCTTCGCCGCCGTCCACGCGCACTGTCGTGCCGTTAATCCACTTGACGCGCGGGTCCATCAATGCCACAAAGGTCGCGGCAATATCTTCGGTGGTGGTGAGGCGTTCGCCGGGATTGCGACGCAACGCTTCGGCTTTGATTACATCCGCGCCCGGAATCATCCGCATCGCAGGCGTATCGGTCACGCCAGCTTCAAAACAGTTGACCTGAATGCCGCGCGGTCCCAGTTCGCGCGCGAGTTGACGCGTGTGCGCTTCCAACGCGGCTTTGGCGGCAGAGACGGGCCCATAGCCAGACCAGGCGCGGCGCGAACCGGCGCTCGTCATCGAGAAAATTTTAGAGCCACGGTCCAATAAGCGCACGCGACACAAATCTTGGACCCAATACACCATCGAATGCGCCATTACGTCGAGCGTCATGTCCATTTGTTTGCGTGAGGTTTGTTCTTTGAGATTATCGGAAACGAATGGCTGTAACGAACCAAAGGCGACTGAATGCAGCATCGCTTTGATGGCGCCGTGATGCGCTTGAAGCGCGTCGGACAAAATCACCAATGCCGCGTCGCGATTATTTTCATCGGCGAGATTCAATCCGCCGAAATCAACGGGTTTACCCGTCAACGTTTCGGCGATGCCGGCGATGACTTCGAGACGCACTTCGTCGCGCGCGATATTCTTGTTCCAAAATTTCACTTGCGCGCCGGTCGCCGCGATGTCTTGAATCAATTCGTTGACGCGCGGCATCGCGCCCGCGCGATCGAGATGCACGCCAAAAATGTTATAGCCCGCTTCGGCTAACGCTTTGGCGCATGCCGCGCCGAAACCGGATGATGCGCCGAGGATCAAAACCCAACCTTTGTCGTGTTGTGACATGAACTGCTCCTTGTATTGAGGGTATCCGAGAAAAAAATAGGCAGCAAGTAGGAGATGCTTTGCTATTTACTACCTGATATTATGCATTGATAGGGCAAATTTCAAATTTGCCGTACACTTGCACGCTATTTTATAGACTAGACTTTATCCGAAATAAACACACGCCGTTCTCTGACTGCGCGAATCCATTGAATCGAATTCAACGATTGAACCAAGATCAGAAAAAAACAATGCGCTTTGCGCAAGGTTCAAGGTTTGCCTTGTTTTTTTTAACGCCTTGTTGAGATGTCGAATTAGATTCGATAGTCTCTGTTATTTCCGATAAAGTCTACTCGCTGCGTAATGTGAATTATTATCCGCTACGCTAATTCCAATTCCAATTTTTCTACAATCGTTTCCAACGTAAAGACGCGTCCGAAATTTTTATCTTGAGCGGGAACGATGCTCCAACGCGCGTGAGGCAGCGATGTTTTCAAGAGCATGTCGTTCACCGCGGCGTGATACGCGTCCCATTTTTCGCGATTGCGCCAATCTTCGTCCGTCAATTTCCACTGTTTATATAACACCGCCGCCCGCGCTTGGAAACGGCGCAGTTGTTCATCCGCCGAAATATGCAACCAAAATTTAAAGAGGATTGCGCCAAATTCGGTCAACTCGCGCTCAAAATCATTGATTTCACGGTACGCGCGCTGCCATTCATTTTCCTTTGCAAAACCTTCGATGCGTTCCACCAACACGCGCCCGTACCACGAGCGATCAAAAATGGCGAAATGGCCGGTGGGCGGAAGCCGCCGCCAAAAACGATAGAGATAATGACGCGTCTTGTCTTCGCCTTCGGGCGCGGCGATAGGATAGACGATGTAATCGCGCGGGTCAAGCGCTTGAACGATGCGGCGAATGACGCCGCCTTTGCCCGCCGCGTCCCAACCTTCAAACACGATGATCACAGGTCGGCGGGCGCGATACACCTCATAGCAGAGGGTGTGCAAACGTTTTTGCAGCGCGTCCATGCGCTCTTTGTACGTCGCGTCATCGAGTTTTTGCGCGAGGTCGGTATTTTCGAGCATCTCAATTTTCCTGGTCGAGCGCTTGCTGTTCTGCCAATTCTGATGGCGTCAGCTGCGGCAAATGATTTTGGATAAATGGTTTCAAGCGGGCGCTTAGCGTTTCAAAAATTTGAACATTCATCCAGCGCCGTTCTTGGCCGCTCACCAATGTCCACGGCGCGTATTCCGCTTGCGTATGACCGAACATATCTTCGGCGGCGCGCGTAAAATCGTCATAACGGTTGGCGCTGCTTTGCGCTTCGGAACTCGCGCGCCACGCCAGCGCTTTATTGGCGAGCAATTTTTTAATGCGCTGTTTTTGTTCGGCATTATCAATGTGCAACCAAAATTTTTGAATGATCACGCCGTCATCCGCGAGCGTGCGTTCGAAATCTTGAATATCGCGATACGCCTCGCGCCAGGCGCGTTTGGGAATATTTTTCTCGATGCGGTCAATCAAGACGCGGCGATACCAACTGCCGTGAAAAATCGCAAGTTCGCCGCGCGCGGGCGCGCAAAGCCAAAAACGGTGCATCCACGGATACCGCAGTTCGCGTACGCTCGGCGCATTGATTGGCCAGACGCGATAGCCGCGCGGATCGAGACGCGTCACCACTTCGGAAATCGCGCGCCCCATGCCTGCCGTGCCGATGCCTTCAAACACGACAATGACCGGCGTCCGACTTTCAAACACCGCGCGTCCGATTAAGGTCATTTCAAATTTGAGCGGCTGCATGCGCGCGCGATATTCTTCTTTGGATAGCGCGCGCGTGAGGTCGAGTTGTTCAAGCATAAGAGTAGAGACAAAGCATTGACCAAGCCAAATGACTAGAGCGGCGTATTCGCGTCAGTCAATGCCGCGTCCGAGGGCTTTTTCCCGCATATACACGAGCATATCCAAATCGCCCGGCGAATGATTCAGGCGCGTGAGCAGCAGCGCCACTTCGGCGCGATGCTGCGTCGCGTGATTCACTTGGTGCGCCAACAACTGCCAACGCGCGCCGGTATAGGGAATGCCTTTGGTTGTCTTGTACGCGACCTCTTGCGCCAACAGATCGTCTTCCAGCGTCTGCGTATACGCGCGCGTATGTTGTTCCACCTCATCCCAATATTGACAAAGCGATGCGAGCGTGCCAAAGTCTTGCGGGTCGAGCAAACGCGTCGGCGAAACGCCATTGCAGCGCGCGAGCCACAACTCTTGCGCGCTCAACTGATGCGTGAGCGTATCGCGAATGGATGGGTTCGCGGTGGAACTGCCTTGCCCCGCCAGAAATTCCGCCGCCGATAATTTTTCGCAGGCGGCTAAAATACGTCGGTTCGCCCAAGCGTTATACGCGTAAATAAATTGGATATACTCTTTCATAGTTTCAACACCGCCGCGCCGTTCACGCGCGAATATTTTACGTCTTGCAGCGCGCGGTTCGCGTCGGCGAGCGCGTAGGCGGTAATTTCGACGCGAATTGGAATCTGCGCCGCGAGCTCTAATAATTCCACCACATCGCGCCGCGTCGAATTTGCCGCGCTGCGCAGCGTGCGCTCGTGATACAACAAAGCATAATCGAACGATGGGATCGCGCTGGCGTGAATGCCCGCGTGAACGACGGTCGCGCCCCGTTCGCTCAATTCCAGCGCGCGCACGACCAACGCGCCGACGGGAGCGAAAATAATCGCGCTGTCCAATTTTTGCGACGGCGCGTCATTGGCATTGCCAACCCACGCTGCGCCCAACGCGCGCGCGTAGTGTTGATGCGCCGCGCCGCGTGTGAAAACAAAAACGCGTTTGTTCCAATGGCGCGCGATTTGCAAGACGATGTGCGCGCTTGCGCCAAATCCAAACAGTCCGATATTTTCGCCGCGTTCGATTTCACTCAAGCGCAGCGCGCGATAGCCGATGACGCCCGCGCACAATAGCGGCGCGGCGTGCGCGTCGTCGAACGCATCGGGAATGGGATAGGCGAAATTTTCATCCACGCAAATAAATTCGGCATAACCGCCGTGCGTGTCAAAACCCGTAAAGCGAATATTTTCGCATAGATTTTCGCGGTCGCCGCCAAACCATTTGCAATCGGAATCAATCCAATTCAACCACGGCACGCCGACGCGCGTTCCAAGTTCAAAACGCTTTGCGTTTTCGCCGCGCGCCTCAATCGTTCCAACAATCTCATGCCCCGGCACAATCGGCATTTGGGAGGGGTGAATCTCGCCTTCCACAAGATGCAAATCGGTGTGACACACGCCGCACGCGGAGATTTTAACGCGAATTTCGTGCGCGCGCGGCGCGGGCGTTTCGATTTCATCCAAGGTCAGAGGATTCGCTTCGACTTGGGCGGGCTGGAATAAAACTTGCGCTTGCATTACGCGCCTCGAGTTATGTTTATGCGCTTGCGTCGCGTCCTTTGACCAAGACGGTCATATTGCCTTGATACAAAGTTTCATCGCGTTGATTCAACACGCGCAATTCAATGCTTACGATGCCGCCTGCGCTGCGAATCGGCTTGGTCTCTTTGATTTGGGCGACGACGCGCATTGTGTCGCCGATTTTCAATGGACCCTTGAATTTCATTTCCAATTCGCGGAATGCAATGACGGTGCCTTCAAGGACGCCCAACTGCCAAATGAGTCCGATGGCGTACGACAAACCCAACATGCCGTGCGCGATGCGTTCGCCAAACATGGTTGTCTTGCCGTATTCGGCGTCAGTGTGCATGGGATTGGTGTCCCAGGTGAGACCCGCGAAATTCACAATGTCCGCGTCGGTGATGGTGCGTCCGGCGGAAATGATTTCTTGGCCGACTTGGAAATCTTGAAAATATTTGCCGCGTGGTGTGAATGACATGGTGCAAAGCGAGACTAGAGACTAGAGATTGTCTTCTGGCTAGTTTCCGAAAACCCGAAAGGTCTTGCCCCACAAACGAATCAGGAGTTCGCTCTAGTCTCCAGTCGCCAATCGCTGATTATTTAAGCCCTCGAAACGCGCGCTTGCCCGCGAACACCGCGACTTCGCCCAATTCTTCGTCAATGCGAAGCAGTTGATTGTATTTGGCGACGCGGTCAGTGCGCGCTGGCGCGCCAGTTTTGATTTGGCCCGAATTGGTGGCGACGGCGAGATCGGCGATGGTCGTGTCTTCCGTTTCACCGGAACGATGCGAGGTCATGCTCGTCCAACCGGCGCGGTGCGCCATTTCGACCGTGTTGAGCGTTTCAGTGAGCGAACCGATTTGATTGAGTTTGATGAGAATCGAATTTGCCGCGTTCAGTTTGATGGCGCGCTGCAAACGTTCCACATTCGTCACGAGGAAATCATCGCCGACCAGTTGAATGCGCGAGCCGAGCCGTTGATTCAACTGCGTCCAATTATCCCAATCATCTTCGGCGAGACCGTCCTCGATGGAAATAATCGGATATTTTTCAATCAACCAGGCGTACCAATCAATCATCTCGGTGGAGGTTAACGTTTTGCCTTCTTTGGGCAATTTATAAACATCGTCTTTGTAAAATTCCGACGCGGCAACGTCGAGCGCGAGGTATATTTGTTCGCCCGCTTTATAGCCCGCGTTACCGATCGCTTCCATGATGAGGTCGAGCGCGTCGGTGTTGGATTTGACGACCGGCGCGAAACCGCCTTCATCGCCGACCTGCACGCTAAAGCCGCGCTTTTTCAATAACGCTTTGAGCGCGTGATAAATTTCGGCGCCCCATTCGAGCGCGGAGGAAAAATCGGGCGCGCCCGCGGGCGCAATCATAAATTCCTGAAAATCGGAAGATTGCCATGAGGTATGCTCGCCGCCGTTCATGATGTTCATCATTGGCACGGGCAGCGTGCGCGCGTTGACACCGCCGATATAACGATACAGCGGCAGGTCGAGCGACGCCGCCGCGGCTTTGGCGACCGCGAGCGAAACGCCGAGAATCGCGTTCGCGCCGAGCATAGATTTATTTGGCGTGTTATCCAGATTCAACATCAATTCGTCAATGCCGGCTTGGTCTGTCGGGTCCCAGCCAATCATTTCTTCGGCAATGACGGTGTTGACATTTTGAACCGCTTTTTCGACGCCCTTGCCGTTGTAACGCGGCGCGTCGCTATCGCGCAATTCAAGCGCTTCATGCACGCCGGTCGAGGCGCCGCTCGGCGCCGCGGCGCGCCCCATTTTGCCGTCGCTTAAATAGACATCCACTTCGATGGTGGGATTGCCGCGCGAATCCAAAATTTCGCGGGCGACCATATCTTCAATGACTGCCACACTCATACACGTTCCTCCATAAATTTATTGACATGCCGCGATGCGAATGGGATTGACGCCCCAAAATAAACATTCCAATTCCGCGCCGTCGGCGGCGCGCACGCGCACGCTTACGCCGCTGCCCGCGCGATGCAAAACGCGCGTTGTATCAGCGGCGGTTAGGGTGCGCGCATTGGTTGACTGCCACGCGCGCGCTTGCGCGGAAATTTCGCTCGCGCAGGTCTGACATTCGAACGCGCCTTGTCGCAAAAATTCCGAAATGTAATCGCTGTACGCTTTTTTCAAATCTATGCAATCGTCGGAAAATTCATCCAACGCGCTGATGCGGCAGCGCAGCAGATTGCCATTGCCAAACGATGCGTCAATATAGGTTTCATCTTTGGTTTGGGGTTCGCGCGCGGCGAGATGCAGCGTATATTCAGACGTAAATAGATTGCGCCAACGCTGTCCCTCGCGATACGCGACCGCGCGCTCAAGATTTTGCGTTGGCGTGGCGAGATTTGATGGGTCATTCAAGCCGCTTTCGATTAGCGCGTGTGTCATTTGCAGCGGCGCGCGCAAGGGCTGCTGCGCGAAATGGTCAATCATCAAGCCGAACCCTAGCGCCAATGGCAGACTGGCAAATAAAACCATCCAACTGCCCAAAGTGAATTCCAAATCGTTGGTCGCGCGTTCCCACGCCCAGCCGACAGTAACGGTCTGCGTCAGACCGACTGCGCTGCCTGCAAAGATGCTCAGCATTGCCAACATGCCGTACGCGTCGCTGACGCTGCGCGGCGGCAGCGCGACATCGGCGACGCGCAGCGTTGGATCGAGCCATTGGAACGCGAGATGACTTGGCGTAAACGGAATGTTGAGCGCGCACCAACCCGCCGCGAACGTCCAGCCCATCCAGATTGGCAGCTTGAGCAGCCAGTTGACATAGCCGCTGATGCCGCCCGCCAAAAGCGCCAACGGCGCCAGCGTCACAAGCGCCCACGCGAAATAGAGCCACCAAAATTGCGAATGCGCTTGGAGCTGTTGAATGGCGTCAAGCGTATAGCCCGCGAGCAGAACCAGAATGCCAAAGATTAAACCAAAGCGCCAACCCGCTTTGCGCTCAAAACCATGTTTCGCGCGCAGCTGTGATTCGCCGCGCGCTTTGAGATAGGGATTCAATTCGACGGGGGTTGGATTGACCAAAATAGATTCGGCTCGCTGGATTGCAATACAAGGCGCCGCGCGTGCAGGCAATCAATGCATTGTTGCGTCTATTCTACGCCAATTACCGATTCTATCAAGCATTACACGGCGCGCGGGCGACGCGTCTGCCATAAATTCGGGGCGCCCAAACGCACGTCTTGCGCGTTAGCATGCCAGATTCCGGGAATGCCCGTGTCGCAATTTATACACGTCCCTTCGTCGGTCAGACGATATTGTGTAATCAAATAGCCGTAGCGTTCAATCAATGCCACGTGACAGTTGGGACAGTACGTGTTTTCCCATTGCCCCACGCGTCCCGGCAAATTGCCCGCATACACAAAATTCAAGCCCGCTTCTTTGCCGATTTCACACGCGCGCAATAAATCGCGCACGGTCGTGCTGTCCTTGTCCAACATTTTGTAATCTTGATGAAACGCGGTGACGTGCCATGGAATATCTTTTGAAAGCGATGCGATAAATTGCGCGGCGTCGCGCAGTTCATCGTCCGAATCGTTGAAACCCGGAATAATGAGCGTGACGATTTCGAGCCAGAAACCCATTTCGTGAACCATGCGAATGCCGTTGAGAATGTGTTCCAACGGCGCGCCGAGCGCGCGATAATTTTTATCGCGCATGGATTTCAAATCAATCTTGTATGCGCGCACGTACGGCTTGATGTATTCCAAGACCTCGCGCGTCGCGTTGCCATTGGAAACGTACGCGCACAAAAATCCCGCGCGTTTTGCTTCTCGAAAAATTTCGACTGCCCACTCACTCGTAATCAACGGTTCGTTGTACGAACTCGCAATCACGCGCGCGTTTTGCTCTTTGCCGATTTCGACCAATTGCTGCGGCGTCACTAACGACGGCGGACGTCCCGATTCGGGATCGCGTAGCGCTTGCGAAATGTCCCAATTTTGACAATTTGAAACAAGGAAAAAATTGGCGAGATAGTTGTGTTCTTGCTCGACCTGCATGTTGTACACAGCGCCATCGAAATCACTCGTGACGATTTCACGCAGTGGAACAAGATGATATTGTGCTGTTTCAATGACGCGTCGTTCAACCTTACTGTTCTCGTACCATACAACCGAATACTGATGCGGTGAGCGACTGACAAGTCGTCCCATAATGAAACCAAGCGGCAAGGGCGCAGTTTGGTAGATGGACGCGAGGTAGCCGCATTTGAGCGCGAGCCAAGCAACACCATACGCGAGCGTTGTGGAAGTTGTAGTTGCGCTGACTTTGCCGTTTTGATAGCGGTGCCCATCTCCGGAAGTATAGGCATCGAGAAATGCCGCAACGATCTCGCGCGGCGCATCAAAAAGATAGTATGGCACGCGCTTGTCAGTCGCGCGTGTCCCGCACAGCTCCTTTAAGAAAAGCGCGAGAGATGACTTGGATACGTCAACTGCGAGCGTAGTTTCACGCTTGACCAAATTCGATGATACCCCAAAGCATGTTTGGAGCAACGACTGTACTTGTTCTGCTAGCCCGCGCTCCCGATACGAAAAACTAAAGCTGATTGAAAAGCTGTTGGGACGATTTTTGTCTTGAACAACGGAACCCTCTGCGCAGTAATATCCAAGCAGACGCGCGAGATTTTCATCAAGAGCTATTTTTGCGGGAATGCCCGGACGATGTTCGTTTGGAAAACGAAGCATTTCATTTTCGACAAGCACACCGCTCGTACGCGCGTCAGTCCCGTGTCCGTTCCGCAATTTTCCGCGCACATGACGAATATACGAGCCGCTGGTACCCAGTTTTCCTCCAATCTCGCGCGCAGAAATTCCTTGAGCGCTCGCCTCTTCAATCCATTGACGTTGTTCCAATGTTAAATCCCAGGCAACACGATACGTGACTTGAAGTTCGCTCAAGAGCTCGCTAATGTCAATGGTTTGCGCTAAAGAAAAATCAAACTGGCGTGGAATTGCAAGATAGTGTTTCAGAGTCAGCTGTCTTGCTTCAACCTTCTCGGGAGGAGAGTTTGGATCATCCGTCGCAAAGACGCGATGCTCTGGCGTGCAACACAAGGCGGGTAAATAGTACGGCTTGAGCGTGAGCATCTGACCGCGATATGTATGCTTAAAGATTGCTTCAACGCGACGATACGTGCCCGATGCCGTTATCGCGCGCAAATTATTTGGCAGTGCAATTTCGGCATCGGTTCGCGCTTGAATGTTTTCTGTTGACTCGAACAATTTTTCAAATGTTTGCGGACCTTGGTCTGTTACAACCCATGTGTCGCCTGTAAAGCAATACGCGCAATGCAGATCGCAACCCAACATCCCAAACGTCAGCGCGTCGCTTGACGGCAATACGTGAAAGAATGGTTTCTTCTCGACGGGGTCGCATTGCAGCGCGGCGACGTAACCGCGCGGGACGAACAATGTTCCGCCGACGTTGTAGCGCACTTGGCAAATGCCGCGTCCGCCGTCGTTGATCTTGCAATGATGCGCGCAGGCAAAACAGTGGACGCGGTTGTCCGATAATTTTTCATATAGGTCGCCCTCGCGCACCATTCCGTTCACGGCAGACGCGAGCGCGGATTCGCCCGCGATTGGTTTGCGAACGGGAATTTCGCGGATCAAATTCGCGTCCGCGCGGTCGGTGCGGCGAGGTTGTTTTGATTCTGCCATAGCCATTCACACTTTCTAAAAATCGCAACGCCGCAAGTCAATTGGACTCGCGGCGCCAGACTTGCGCTTCAAGCTATCACTCTTGAAAACGAATGTCAATCACAGCGCGAGTCCGAAAGATTTGTTGCCATCCATCCTCGCGCGTACAATTTGTTCGAGTCTTGATGATGGTCTATTTCGCTGGTTCGCTGGGACGGAGTTTTCAATGAACCAATGGCTCACTCCCGACGAATGAAAATCTTTTGGACGCAGATTTCACGGATTTCACAGATGGAACCTGTATCTGTGGCTTCTGTGGTATCTGTGTCCAATTTTCGAGAGAGCAAAATATGGTTGCGCCGATTCGGGTCTTGATAGTGGATCATAGTGTGCCAGCGCGTCTTGGGCTTTGCAAAATTTTAGAGCAAGCCGCAGAGCTTGAGGTGGTCGGCGAAGCGCAAGATGGAACGAGCGCGCTTGAACTCGTTTATTCGCTCCAAGCCGATGTCGTTGTGCTCGAATCGCGCTTGCCCGATGTGTGCGGAATGGAAGTGGCAGCGGAGATGCGGCAAAGGGGACACGCAACGCCCATTTTGGCGCTTTCATCCAATAAAGATGACGAATATGTTCGCGGAATGTTGCAAAGCGGCGCAGCAGGATATGCGCTCAAGAACGAACCACCAGAGAAAATTGTTGAAGCCGTGCGAACGGTGGCTGCAGGCGGCACGTGGTACAGCCAAAATATTGCCGCCAAGATGGCGGAATGGATACGACATCCGCCAAGCGTCTCGGGCGATTTGACGACGCGCGAGGTCCAGGTCCTGGCGTTGCTGCGACGCGGGATGACGAATCAGCAAATCGCGGCGCAATTGGCTATCGCGACAAGCACGGTGCGCTTTCATCTGCGAAATGTATATGTCAAGCTGGGCGTCAAGCGGCGCGGCGAGGCGATCGCCTTTACGACAGATCAAGGAATTGACGTGGAGAGGTTAAAAGAAACGATTGCGGCGCGCCTGGCGTTTCCGACAGGTCGAACCTCGCGCAAACGCTAGGTCAAAGCCTATCGCTTTGGACGTTGTGCGCGGGAGAGGAGATGTGGTA
>JAJTXZ010000017.1 GCA_021463195.1 Anaerolineae bacterium | reverse complement strand
CATTTCGAATGCAATGAGAAATCTCGTTTGACGCGCAAGGTCGAGATTTCTCGCCTCCGCTCGAAATGACAGTTTGCGCGACTTTGTGCCAGCCCTATCGTACCCCAATAGTCCCCTTGCGCGTAATACATGTGCGACGTAAAATACACTCTACATGCCGCCGCGCCGCAGCGTTCGCCGCGTGGCAGATCCGCGCGGCAAGCAGTGAATTATACCCATAAAGAGAATACGCATGACTGCTCCTATTTCATCCGCTCCAAATTTTACCAAAACAGCCACCTCCACTTCTGTCCAATTTGCCGCGCCGCAATCCATCGCTGACACCGGCTTGCCTGCCAGTGTTATTCAGGATTTAGCGCTCAAGATAATTTATTTCGCCGGCGAAATTCCCGCGCACGCCGTCGCGGAAGAGATGCGTTTGCCGCATAACAACATTGTCGAAAATGTGTTGAGTTTTCTCGTCAAAGAAGAATTTTGTCAAATTACCGGCGCGCAAGGATACAGCGAACGCGCGTATCGCTATACCGTGACAACCAAAGGCAGCGTCAAAGCGCAAGAGCTGCTGGCGCGCAATCAATACGCGGGTCCCGCGCCCGTGCCGCTGGACGTGTATAACCAAGTCGTCCGTCAACAGGCGATTGGTTCCGTCGCGGTGCGCCAAGATTCGATTCGCAACGCGTTCAACGATATTGTGATTTCAGACGCCATGCTGCGGCGCGTCGGGCCGGCGGTAAATTCGGCGCGTTCCATTTTTCTCTACGGTCCGCCGGGCAATGGCAAAACGACGATCGCGGAGCGTATGTCACGATTGCTGGGCGGCACAATCTATTTGCCGCACGCCATTTACGCGGACGGCCAAATCATTCGGCTGTATGATCAAATCAACCATCGCGCGCTCGAAGAACCGCAGCGCAGCGGCACGACGGGAGACTTGGCGCGGCGCGACCAACGATGGGTCTTGTGTCAACGGCCGTTCATTGTCGTCGGCGGCGAATTGACGCTCGAAACGTTGGACCTCATCTTTGACCCCATCTCGAAAACATACGAAGCGCCGTACCAGATGAAAGCCAACTGCGGCATGTTTTTGATTGACGATTTCGGACGTCAACAGCTGCGGCCGCAAGATTTATTGAATCGCTGGATTGTGCCGCTCGAAAAGCGGTACGATTTTTTGACGCTGCAAACCGGCAAAAAAATCGAAGTGCCTTTTGATGTGTTGATTGTCTTTTCAACCAATCTTGAGCCGCGCGATCTAGTGGACGAAGCGTTCCTGCGCCGCATCCGTTATAAAATCAATGTGCCTAATCCATCGTGGGATGAGTATCGCACGATTTTTCAGCGCAACTGCGCGCAGCGACATGTGCCGTATGACGAAGAGATGTTCAAATATTTGGTGCTGGAACACTATGTCAAAGTCAAACGCGAACCGAAATCGGTGCATCCGCGCGATTTACTCGATCAGATTCTAGATATCGCGCGCTATATGCAAAAAGAGCCGCGCCTGGAAAAAGAGTTACTCGACGCGGCAGTGGACGCGTATTTTGTAAAATTCTAAATTCCGCTTTGCGGCAACGGGTTGCGCGCGCGTTGGTCTGGTTCCGCCGGGCCAACGCGTTTTTGCTGAAATTTATGCCGCGTTTGAATGTTGTATAATGTGCCGCGCGTATGAATTTCTATGCCGATGACCATACCGCAATCGCTTTGCCGCAAGTCTCCGCCCCGCGCAATTTTCTCTGGCGTTACACGTTGAGTTTTGGCCCCGTGTTGGGACTGGGGCTAGGGTTGGGTTTGTACTCGGTCAGCGGCGAACCGGCGTACATTATCAAAGAAGTCATCCTCGGCCTCTGCGCCGGAATTCTCGCGCCGCTCGGTGTGCCATTGGCGCAACGTATCGTTCCGTTCACGCGCGGACCCGCGCGCCAAGCGCGGCATTACTTTATCTATTTTAGCGCGGGCGGACTTGCCGGCTTGGGCGTCTGGCTGCTCAATCAACTCTTTCCCTTTCATCGCGCGTGGAACGATCCCGCGAATTTATTGTATGTGTTGGGCGTCGCGGGCGTAATGCCCTTTATCGGTTTTGTCGCCGATGCGGTGTACGCGCAGCGGCTCGCCAAAGACCGCGAGCGCGCGGAAAAAGAACGCACGCGCGTCATCTTTGGACAATACGTCAGCGAATCCATTGCCGCGCGCATTTTGGACGCGGCGCACGGTCCGCTGTTGGAAGGCGAAACCCGCACGGTCACGGTTTTGATTGCGGACATTCGCGGCTTTACGCGTCTATTACAGACCATCGGCCCCGAGCAAGTGGTGCATACGTTGAATGAATATTTTACACGCATGATTGACGTGATTGCGCGATTTGACGGCGCTGTCAATAAATTTATCGGCGACGCGATTGTGGTGCTGTACAACGCGCCGATCAACCAACCGGACGCGAATCAACGCGCGCTCGATACGGCGCGCGCGATGCAAGCCGCCGTCGCGGTCATGAATCAACAACGCGCGCAAAGCGACGCGCCGTCCATTCACATTGGCATCGCCATTGACATGGGCGCCGCCGTTTGCGGCAACGTCGGTTCGCCCAAGCGCCTCGAATACACGGCGATTGGCGCGCCCGTCAATACCGCGTATCATCTCGCCAGTCTCGCGCCCGCCGACGCGATTTACATCACCGAACAAGTGTATCAAGCGTTGAACCGCGCCGTGCCTGCCGCGCTGGCGGAACGCGTCGAGCTCAAAGGCGGAACGGGCGTCTTGAATGTGTATCAAGTGGAAACGCTATGAGAATCGTTATCACTGGCAGCGACGGACAACTCGGGCGCGCGCTCGCGCAAACGCTCGCCCTACGACACGAAAGCATTGCGCTGCCGCGCCGCGACTTGGATGTCACCGACCGCGCCAACATCGCGCGGCTAGCGGAATTAAAACCCGACATCGTCGCGCATTGCGCGGCAATGACCAATGTGGACGGCGCGGCGCGCGACCCAATGGCCGCGTTTCGCGTCAACGCGTTCGGCGCGCAAAATGTCGCGCTGGCATGTCAACGCTGCGATGCCGCGCTGCTGTACATCAGCACCAACGAAGTCTTTGACGGCAAAAAAGCCGCGCCCTATCTGGAACACGACGCGCCGCATCCCATCAACGCGTACGGCAAATCCAAACTCGCGGGCGAATGGTACACGCGACATTTATTGAAAAAGTTTTACATCGTCCGCACCGCATGGCTGTATGCGCTGGGGGGGGGGAAATTTCCCGACAAGATTTTGGAACTCGCGCGACGTTCCGCTGCGCTGTCTGTCGTGCGCGACGAAATCGGTTCGCCAACGTATGTGCCAGATTTGGCGGACGCGCTCGCGCAGCTGCTCGAGACCGAACAATACGGCATCTATCATCTGGTCAACGCAGGCACCTGTTCACGCTATGAATGGGCGGTGGAAATTTTGCGCTGCGCCCAAGTGCCGCGCCCGGTGAAACCGATTACCCTCGCCGAGTACAGCCGCGCCTCCCCCCCCCCACCTAATGGCGCGCTGGAAAATTTCGCCGCCGCGACCTTGTTAAATATCAAATTGCGCGCATGGCAAGACGCGCTTGCCGCAGCGTTTACCGAAACATGACTCAACCATCGTTCTGGACCCTCGACGGTTTATATTTAAACCAACCCGGCATTATCGCCGTCTATGCCATTCCACATGATTATGGCATCGCGCTAATTGACTGCGGCCCCGGTTCGACGCGCACCCAGATTTTGCGCGCGCTCGACGCCAGAGGTTTGGCGCCGCACCAAATCACCGATGTCTTGCTCACGCACATTCATCTCGACCATGCGGGCGCGGCGGGTTGGTGGGCGCAGCAAGGCGCGCGCGTGCATGTCCATCCCGTCGGCGCGCCGCATCTCTTGAATCCCGAAAAATTATTGGCGAGCGCGCTGCGCATTTATGGCGACGACATGGAGCGTTTGTGGGGCGCGTTCTTGCCCGTGCCGCGCGAACAACTGATTGAACAGACTGACAACGCCGCGCTTTCCATCGGCGGTCAAGAATTTTTGGCGCTGCATACGCCGGGCCATGCCGAACATCATATCGCGTATCTCTGGAATGGGATTTGTTTTTCGGGCGATGTGGGCGGCGTGCGCGTGGGCGGCTTGAAACACACGCGCCTGCCGACACCGCCGCCCGAATTTCATTTGGAAAAATGGCGCGCGAGCGTGGCGCGGCTGCGCGCGGCGAATTTTAAATTTATCGCGCCCGCGCACTTTGGCTTGTACGACGATCCCGCGACGCAGCTCGACCAACTGGCGCGCAACCTCGACGCGCTAGAGACATGGCTGCAAGCCGAAATGCCCAACGCGCCGACCACCGAAACTTTTCGCGCCGATTTTGCCGCGCTATTTGAAACGCTAGCGCGCGCGGACGGTTATACGCGCGCGCAAACCGCGGTGTTTGAAGCCGCCGCCGGCTCGGCCATGTCCGCCGATGGCGTATATCGCTATTGGAAAAAATATCGCGCCGCGTAGCGGCAAAGCGCTTGCGCGCGCAATGTTGAATGTAATCGGCATGAACGCAGCTTCTTGGACGCAGCCAGCGCCGCGCGTTTCGGTCATCATTCCCAACTGGAATGGCGCGCGCCTTTTGCCTACCTGTTTGCGCGCGCTGCAAGCGCAAACGTTTCGCGATTTTGAAATCGTCATTGTGGACAATGCGTCGAGCGATGAATCGCGCGCGCTGCTCGCGCGCGATTTTCCGCAGGCGCGCGTCATCGCGCTCGACGCGAATTATTTTTTCGCGGGCGCGGTCAATCGCGGCATTCGCGCCACGCAAAGCGAAATCGTCGCGCTGCTCAATAACGATACAGAAGCGGAACCGACGTGGTTGGCGGAATTGGTCAGCGCGCTGGATGAAAATCCGAACGCGGGCATGGCGGCGACAAAATTGCGTCTCTTTGACGAACGCGCGAAATTGCACAGCGCGGGCGATTTTTATCGCATTGACGGCGTGCCGGGCAATCGCGGCGTGTGGGAAACCGACCACGGACAATACGACGATGCGCGCGTCGCCCCCCCCCTCTTTGGCGGATGCGGCGGCGCGTGCGCGTATCGGCGCGCGCTGCTGGACGAAATCGGCTTGTTCGACGAGGATTTAGAATTCAACTGCGAAGACGTGGATTTAAATTGGCGCGCGCGGTTGGCGGGCTATACATGCGTCTTGGCGCCGCGCGCCATTGTCTATCACATGCTCAGCGCGTCGGGCGGCGGCGCGTTCGCGAGTTATTACACCGGGCGCAATTTTATCGCGGTGGCGGCGAAAAATTATCCGCGCGGCTTGTGGAAAAAATATTGGCGCGAAATTCTCGCGGCGCAGTTTAGCATCACGCGCGACGCGTTAAAACATTGGCGCGGCAAAGCGGCGCGGGCGCGTTTGCGCGGACAGCTGGCGGGAAGCTTGGCGCTGCCGCGCTATTTGCGAAAACGCCAAGCGACGCAGGCGTTAAAACGCGTGAGCGACGCCGAAATCGAAAAACTGCTGGCGCGATGAACCGCGCGTTTTCCGCATTTTGCATTCCCCTTTTTTTCCATTAGAATCCTTGTGTTTGCATGAAAAATATCCTTTCCGATTCTGGCGAATTTTCTCAACCTCTCGTCTCGGTTGTCATTCCCGCGTATAACGAAGCGCGCCGCTTGCCGCAAACTTTGGCGCGCGTGGACAGTTACTTTCAAGCCCAAACGTACACCACCGAAATTCTGGTCGTGGATGACGGTTCGAGCGACGAGACCGCGCAGCTCGTCGAAGCGTTCGCGCAAACGCATCCGCGCGTGCGGCTCATTCAAAACGACCATCGCGGCAAAGGGTACACCGTCCGTACAGGCATGTTGGCGGCGCGCGGACACATTATTCTATTTTCCGACGCCGACCTTTCGACGCCGATTCAAGACATTGAAAAACTATTGCCGTGGTTCGAACACGGCTATGAGATTGTCATCGGTTCCCGCGAAGGGATGGGCGCGCGGCGCATCCAGGAGCCGTTCTATCGCCACTTTATGGGGCGCGTGTTCAATGCCATTGTGCAGTTATTGACCGTGCGCGGCATTCAGGACACCCAGTGCGGCTTTAAAGCGTTTCGCGACGACGCGGCGCGCGAAGTGTTTACGCGCATGCAATTGTACGGCGACAGCGCCAAAACGATTCGCGGCGGCATGGTCACCGCGTTCGATGTCGAAGTTTTATTCATCGGGCATAAAATGGGTTATCGCATCAAAGAAGTGCCGGTGCATTGGCGTTATGGCACGGAAACCAAAGTGAATCCGCTCAAAGATTCGTATCGCAATTTTCGCGATGTCGTGATGGTGCGCTGGAATGACGCGCGCGGGTTGTACCACACAACGCCTGCGGCGCCTGCGCCGCAGGCCAAACGCGCGGAATCCAAATAAAAAAACCGCGGCGGCGCGGTTTTTTTTGTTTCCAATTATTCTTTACGCGGCGCGATGTTTTTCCATTTCGGGCGCGGACTGCTTGGTCGTTTCGAGCAGCGCACGATACGCCGCTTCAATTTTACGCGCGGACGCGTCCCACGAAAATTTTTCAATGGCGCGTGCGCGCAGATTTTTTCCGATGACTTTGGCTGCGGCGCGGTCCGCCAGCAACCTTTCGATGCCGCGCGCGAGCGCGTCCGCATCGCCCGGCGGCGCATACACTCCCTCAGCGCCCAAATAATCGCGCGCGACGGGATTGTCAAAGGCAACGACGGGCAAACCGCTTGCCATATAGTTCAAAATTTTTCCGTTGCCCTCGCTCTGGCTCAATTTCGGCGCGACGGCGATATCGCCCACCGCGAGCCATTGCGCGATTTCTTCGTACGGGATGCGTCCCGGAAATTCGACGCGCGTCGCGAGGCCCAGCGCGCGCGCGCGTTCGATATATTTATCCGCGCCCGGATAGCCCATGATGACAAAATGCGCGTCGGCGCCGCGCTGCAAAACTTTTTGCGCGGCTTGGAGCAAATGTCCGACGCCTTGATATTCCGCGAGCAAACCGAGATACACAATCACGGGCCGTTCAATCGGAATTCCCAGCGTCTGACATTTCAGTTGAAATTTGCGCGCGCGAAATTCCGCGCGTTCGTCGTCGCTCCACGGACGAAACCATTCGGGATTGACCGCGTCGGGTATGTGGAGAATTTTTTGGGCGGGAACGTGATATTCGTTCGCCAGCAGATGATGTTGATACGCCGCGCTGGTGAAAACGCGCGCCGGTTGATGATCAATCCATTCTTCTAACGCGCGCAGCGGTTTGTAAAACGCGCCGCGCGGATTCAAAAATTGATGGTCCACCATTTCGCCGGTGAGTGAGCCTTGAAAATCAAAGACGAGCGGTTTGCGAAAAATTTTTGCGGCAAGCCAACCCATCAACGCGCCTTCGTGCAAATGTCCGTGAATAATGTCGGGCTTGAAACGCCGCGCCGCGCGCAACACGCGCGAAGTGAGCAAAACATCCAAGCCCAATTTGTGTCGCGAGGAACCTACTTCATAATTAACGCGCCACGGAATCGGCATCGTGCGCTCAATGTCAACGTCCTGAATATCGCGCCCGCGATTGTAGGTGACGATGCGGACGCGGTGTCCCAAATTTTGCAGCGCGAGGGTTTCTTCGAGGATGCGAACGTGGCAGCCGTAATCGCCAAAAAACGATGTCGGCGCAATCATGAGGATACGATAAGACATTTTTACGAAAACAATCTAAAACCCGCGTCCGCGCCCGCGTTGCCATCAGCGCGTTAACTTGTGTCGCGGGACTGTCTGCGTAGCGCGCGGCAAACGTTTTGCGATTGCCGCGCCAAGGCGCGTTATGCCATTTCATCTCGTTCGAGCGTTAGCGCTCAGTCGTCGCGGGCTTGCTCCCTTTTTTTTTCTCGTCGTCCAATTCATCCCACAGGCGGAAACGAAAGCGCACCAGATCGCGAAAGGCGCGCAAGATGACTTTGACATTCGCCCCGGTAGACGAACCCGCTGTGCGCGGCAAGTGTTTCAGCGGCGCTTCGACAATTTTATAACCGCGCGCGCGCGCGCCCGCGAGCAATTCGGTGTCCACCATCGCGCCGTCAGACAAGAGCGTGACGCGCTGCAAAATCTCGCGGCGAAAGAGTTTGAAACCGCAATCAATATCGCGCGTCATGTAGCCGAACAAAATCCGCACGAGCCAATTCCAACCCCAACGATTCACGCGGCGCATAAATGAGTCGGCATCGTTCGCGCGATAGCCGGTGATAATATCCGCGTGCGGCGCGTGCGCCATCAAATCGCGCACTTGCTTGAATTCGAATTGATTGTCGCTCGGCGCGAACGCAATCCATTCATTGACCGCCGCGTAAAAACCCGCTTTGAGCGCGCCGCCATAGCCGCGATTCGGATTATTTTCGACCACGCGCAAATTGGGGATTTCGCCGAGCATACTCTTGGCGATTTCGCCGGTGCGGTCGCGGCTGCCGTCATTAACCAAAATAATTTCATACGCCAAATTCAGCGTTTGACAAACCGCCGACGCGCGCCGCAGCGCTTCGGCGACATTCGCTTCTTCGTTAAAAGCGGGAATCACAAAGGAAAGAGAATTCATCGCTTGTTTTTTTTGTCGCCTCCCAAACGTGTCGCCAAGCCCCCCAAGAATAAGCGCGCGGCGCCAGAGCTCGCTTGGTCAAGCTCCGCGTTTTGCGTCGGCGCGCCCACTTTATTTTCGAGCCACTGCGTCCGCGCGGTTTGCGCGGACGCCAGCCATTTTTCCAAGGCGGCGACGTCCGCTTGCGCAAGCAGCGTCTGCAATTCGCGCGCGGTTTGCATCGTCTGCGTCAACCACAAGCGCAGCGGCTCTTGCTGCGCGCGCAGCAGCTGCGCGATAGACTTGGCATCCGTTGCCGCCAACTGCGTCGCTTGAAAAAAATCAGCGCCCGCGAATTTATTCAATTCACGCCAACCCGAGCTCGCGGTAGTGGTTTGGAGATAAATCGCTTGCAGCGCGATAGCTACATGCTGCGCGCCCGCCGCCAAGCCATCATGTTCGACGGCGTCCATAAACAATGGTTTCGCGCCTAACAAAGCAATCAAACCCATGAGCGTATTGACCGCGTCCGCATCCGCGTCAGGCGTCGGCGTCAAACAATATTGCGCGCCGCGAAATAAATCGGCGCTCGCTTGCGCGCGCGGCGCCGCGTCCTCGAACGTCGGACGAAAAATCGGATGTCCGCCGATGAAATGAACGCCCGCTTTAAAACCGCGCGCGGCTTGGACCACCGGTTGTTTCAGCGATGCCGTATCGGTCACAATCACGCCGGGAGCGACATCCGCTTGAAGCAGCGCGATTGTTTCCAAAACTCCGGCGAACGGCAGCGCCAATACAATCAATCCCGCGTCTTCGCACGCGTTGTACAAATTCCATTCGTGTTTGTCAATCGCGCCGTTTTGGCGCGCCGCGTTGCCCGCGCTGCGCTCCTTGTCATGGCCGACGATTTCCAATTCCACGCCGCTTTTTTTGAGAGCCAAGCCGATGGACGCGCCAAGCCGCCCCAAACCGATGATCGTAATGCGTGGTTTCATATTGCTTGTTATTCTCCCGCCCATGTCGGCTTGAACCCCGGCGCGACGGTTTGGATACGATTGCCGGTAATATCCATGATATACACTTCGCCGTTTGCCGAAAACGCGAGCCAGTTGCCGTCGGGCGAAAAAACCGGACTGAATCCCTCAATCAAACGGCGCGCATTAGCGCCATCCGGCTGCATCAAATAAATCGCGAATTGACTGGGGCCGTCTTGATTGGATACAAACGCCACCGTTTTACCGTCAGGCGCAAACGCGGGCGCGGTGGTGTCCACATTCAAAAAGGTCAGCTGCAAGGGCGCGCCGCACGCCGCATCCAATTTCCACAATTCAGAACCGCCGCTGTAATTGGACACAAAAATAATTTCACTGGTCACGGGCGAAACCGCTAGCCCACGCAATGTTTCGCCGCTGCGCGCGCCAAAACATTCGCGTTGATTCAACCCGTCGGCGCCGACTAGATAAATTTTTTGATTTTGAAAATTATTGTCATAACCAATGTACGCTAATTGCGTTCCATCGCCAAACCAACGCGGCGTCACAATCGCGCCGTGCGAGGCAACATCCGTGACATTTTGATTCTGATCAATCGTCTGTAATTTATTTTGCGTGTCGCTGCCAATGACGTACGCCAATTTCCGCGCGCGCGCGGACCAATCCAACGGCGTGGCATTGGTGCTGAGCAAGTTATTCAAATCGCCGGGCGCGGTGCCGAGCGTAACGTCCGAAAAAATTTCTTCTTTATTGTTCGGGCGAACCCAGGCGGTGGTATAACTTGCATCCGCTTGCTTGACGACAAAATAAATGCGGCCTCCGCTCAAAGGAATATCGGCAGTGGGCGTAAATGTCGGGCGCAAACGCGGCACGGCAATTTGAGTCAATAACGGCGTGGCAGTGGGCGGTTTCGCGATCGCAATCACCGGCACATTGCTAGTGCCGCCGCGCACATCGGTAAAATCCGCCGCAATCCATCCGACGTTGCCTTTAAAATCAATTTTCCACCATTGACTATCCGCGCTTTTGCCCAAAATTGCTTGGACAGCGCCGCGCGGCAGTTTGCCTAAAATAGCGAACGCGGCGCCTGGGCCCGCGCGCACATTCACAATAATTTTCGTTGTCGCAATCGGAGGCGGCGGCGTTGCCGTCGGCGGCGCGGATGTAGCGGTCGGCGGCGCGGCGGTCGTCGTCGCGGGGACCGTGGCGCTAGGCGCGCGCGTACTCGTCGGCGCGACGGTGACGGTGACAGTGATTTGCGACAAAGGCGATAGGGTTGGCGTTGCGGTCGCGCTCGGTTGACAAGCCGCAAGCAAAACGCCGCTGCCAAACAAAAACAATAACCAGCGAACGATAAACATCCTCAATTCAAGTCATCCAATACTTTGAGCGCGCGATGCCATTCGACAAGCTGCGCGTCCGCAAAGTGCGGCAGCGCGTCCTGATGCGCGCGTATCAAAGTCAACGTCGGTTCTACAATGTCGGCTTGCGCCGCCAACTGCGCGCCCAAGCGCGGATGATGCAGCGAAATATAAAATGGATAACGCCAATCGTTCGGCTGCGCGCGCGCGGCGCGCGCTAGACCATCCGCCGAAAACTTGGTCAATAGCACGACGGCGGCGCGATAGCCCAAACCGAGTTCACGCTTGGCGACATCGTGCAACAAAGCGGCTTGAAGCAACGGCGGAGCGCAGTGACCCTGCGCGACCAAGCCATCAAAAATCGCCAGCGCATGCCGCTGGTCGCCACGCGGCATCGTTTGGTAAAGGGCAAACGCGCGTTCGCCTAGACAAGCGCGCACGCGCGCGTTCTCGCTTGCTGCCAGCGGCGCTGTGCGGACGGCAAGCCAAAATTGCCGCGCGCGATATTTCAAACCCGCCATCAATGCGAGCCAATAATCAGATCCACCAGCGCGGTTTGCGGGCCCGATAATAACGCGCCGATAAAACTTCCGCCAAACCACATCAATAGCAGCAACACAATCATGCCGTACTGCTGTGTTTGTATATAAAAACGTTCGACGCTGTATGCCATATTGCCCGGCAATAACGCCAACAGCACTTTGGAGCCGTCGAGCGGCGGAAAGGGAATCATGTTGAACAAGGCAAGGCCGACATTCAAAGAGACCATAATGTAAAAAATTTGAATAACCCACTCGAACGCTTGCGGCGCATTCGGCGTCCACAGGGGCAGCAAAAAGCGCATGCTAATGCCGAACGCGACGGCGATGATGATATTCGTAATCGGGCCCGCAATCGCCACCAACGCCATGCCCGTGCGGCGGTCAATGCGAAACGCGTACGGATTCACCATGACCGGGCGTCCATAACCGAAACCGACCAGCACAATCAACAGCGTGCCGAACGGGTCAAGATGCGCCATCGGATTGATGGTAAGTCGTCCGTCGCGCACCGGAGACATATCCCCCAAACGATAGGCGACCCAAGCATGAGCGAATTCGTGCAGCGCGATACCCACGAGCAGCGCGAGAATATAGCCCACCAGCACAATAACGGTAGATTGAATGTCGCCCGAGCGCAAACCCTGCAATAAAATCTGAATCACTCTTTTGCTCCTGCATCAAAAACGGCGCGGCGGATGCCGCGCCGTACGACCTGCCCTATTACAAAACGCCGAGATTATATCATCAGATAAGGCATCTTCCGAATTCACGCACACGCGCTTAAAGTTGGCGCGCGCGTTTCGACGCGCGGTCGCAAATGAATTTTGGTCATCCAAACCGCGCGTCAAAACTCTATGCCGTCCGCAAAAGCTCGCGTCGCGCGACAGGACCTTTGGGACGCGTCGGAATAACCAAGCGAGCCCGCGTGAAAAAAATTTTTTCAACCCGCGCGAAAAATCACGCGTTGATTTTTCGAACGCGCAGCCGTGAAAAATCTTTTGCGCGCGCGAAAAAAATCAAGCGCGAAAAAATTTTAAGGATGCAATTTTCAAGCCATACGTTATAATGCAAAGCGAAACAAAAAAAATTCGCGCGCGCAATCCACCAATAATTTTTTTGCGTGAATGCGGCGCGCTGAAAGTTTTTTCGCAAGGCGCGCCAAAAATCGCGCGGCGAAAAAGGCGCGAGGAAATTTTGAAAGTTCTCATCGTTTATAACGTAGTAGATTTATTGGACAAGGGCCAAACCGACGATTTGCTCGCCGAACAAGAAACTAAAATCGTCGAAGACGCGGTGGCATATTCGTTGCGTTCATTCGGACATCAGGTTGTTTCAGTCCCGATTCGGCATGAGCTGTGGGAACCGCTGCGCGAATTCGACCCGAACGAATGGCTCATCTTTAATCTGTGCGAAAGCATTCGCGACAAAACATATCTCGAACCGTATGTGATTTCGGTCTATGAGTATTTGCATTTTCGCTACACCGGCTCGAATCGGTTGACGCTGGCGACGTGTTTGAACAAAGCGCGCGCTAAAGAAATGCTCAAGGCGCACAATATTCCCACCGCGCCGTTTCAAGTAATCGCGCCCGGCACCGTGCGTCGCAAATTAGAATTTCCGTTGTTTGTAAAACCGGTCGCCGAAGACGCTTCGCTCGGCATTACGTGGGATTCTGTCGTGAACAATGAACGCGAACTGCGGCAACAGCTGCGTTTCATTTGGCAGACATATCGCCAACCCGCGTTGGTGGAACAATTTATCGAAGGGCGCGAATTCAATGTCACTGTGTTGGGCAATGAAAATCCGCGCGTGCTGCCCCTCTCGGAAATCAACTTCGCTCAAATCCAAGACCCCAAGAAACGCATCGTGACCTTTAAAGGCAAATGGATTGAAGATTCCGACGATTATAAATATACGTCGGTGATTTCGCCCGCCAAAGTCAGCGAGACGCTGCGCAATCGCATCGCCGAAGTCGCGGTGGGCGCGTATCGCGCGTTGGGCGTGCGCGATTACGGACGCGTGGATTTGCGCGTGATGAACGGCGTGCCGTATGTGTTGGAAGTGAATCCGAATGCGGACCTTTCGCCCGATGCCGGCATCGCGCGTTCGGCGCGCGTGGCGGGCATGAGTTACGCGATGTTGGCGGATGAAATCATTCGTCTCGCGGCGCATCGCTATCGTTTAAAAGAGCCGCGTCCGCGCATTATCTCGCTGCGTTTAAAAGCGCGCAGCGCCGGCGCGGATGGCGTGCGCGCCATTCCGGCGAGCGCATTCAAACAAGAAGCGCCGCGTGTCGAGCCGGTTACGACGCGCAACGGCGCGGAAACGGCGGCAGTCGCCGCCGCGTAAACGTTTGGGAAAACACAAATGTTGGACGCGCCACAAGCTGCCGAACAAGTTCTGCTCGTCGCCTTGACCGAGGCGACGGGCTTTTTTAATGTCGCCGAAATTAAAATCGTAGGCGAAATGTTGGGCGCGTATTTTGAAAATCCGCGCAGCGACGAGTACAGTTGGTTGGTCTATCGCGCGCGCGCGGACGCGCCGCCGCGCGGCTATATCTGTTACGGTCCGGCATCGTTGACGTTTGGCACGTACGATTTGTACTGGATTGCGGTAGACCGCCAATATCAAGCCCAAAAAATCGGCAGCGCGCTGCTGCACGGCATGGAAGCGGATTTGACGCGGCGCGGCGCGCGACAAATTTATATCGAGACTTCGGACAAACCGCAATATGCGCCGACGCGCGCGTTTTATGAACGACGCGGCTATGCGCGCGCCGCGCATTTTCGCGATTATTATGACGTAGGCGATGGCAAGCTAATTTATTTCAAAGCGCTCGACACGGCTGAAAAATAAAAACTCGCGTCCAAATAGACGCGAGTTTTGTTAGCGCGAGAACGCGTTTATTTAAACAAATCTAACGCGCGCTGACGCTGTTCACGCAAGTAACTTATTTGCGGGTCTTGTTGGGGCATGTTAATCAAAAGCTGCGTGAGCGCCTTTTCGTGTTTGACGAGCGCCGCGCGGCCCGCGGAGCTCGCCCAGCGACGCGCGAGAATCGCGTCGTATTGTTGCGCGCGTTCTAGCAAGCGCACCAGCTCCGCGCCCACCACGCGCGTGCGCAGCGGTTCGGTGGTCATAATGGTCGCCTGCGCGAGAATCGCGGCGGCATCCAAAAAAATTTGCGCTAATTCCGGGTCGGCGTCAGACGCGGATGATTTGGAAAAATTTTCGTTGGGAGTTGAAATGCTTGCGGTCTCGGTGGCGGGCAGCGGCTGCCCGAACGCGGAATTGGAAATTTGCGCTTTTAATTCTTGAATCGCCAACGCAATCGTCGCGCTATTGGGATTGCTTTGACGCGCGCGCTGCATACATTCCATGCGCCGTTCCAAATCGTCAAAAGTGCGCGCCAACAAGAGCCACGCTTCTTCGTTGCGCGACTCTGCCACAACCAGACTGATGAGAATGCCTTGCGCTTCGTCAACCGCGTGTCGTTCCAACGCGGCGTGGGCTTGGGACAAGAGCGGAGGCGCGGCAGCTGTTTTTGACATACGCGCATTATAACATCGCATCGCCGCGCGCGGTATCGGCTATTTTTCCTACGCGCCACGCGAAACATAATGGCGCAGGATACGTATAAAAACGCAGAGGTGACGTATGACCGAGAAATCATCCAAAGAAATTCAATTATCGCGGCGGCAAGCGGTGGCCGCATTGGGCGCGGGAGTTTTGGTCGCGGGCGGCGCGGCGGCGCTAGCGGGCGCCGAAGCGGCGAATTGGGCAAAACAGGATGCCGCGCTCACCGCGCAAGATTTAGAAACGCAGTTGAATGAATTGCGTCAACAGAACGAACAGACGCGACAGCAACTCGCCGACGCGCAGCGGCAGCTGACCGCGGCGAATGTCCAAATCGAAATCTATAAAGGGTTGGTTGGATTATTCGACACGCTCGATAAACTCGGCATAGATGCCGTTGTCGGCGGAGCGCTGTCAACGTACGCCGCGACGTTGACAGCGCTCGAAGCGGGGGTGGACATACTCCACGCGGGCATTGTCAATACCGAAAACGCGCTGAACAATTTAGAAAAAACGTTTGCGTCTATTCGCGACGCGCTGACCGCCGCCGAAAACGCGTTGGCAAACGTGGGCGCGCTGCTAAAAAATGTACAGGATTTGGTCGCGCAAGCGACCTCGCCGTTATTGGCATTAGCGGACCAAACGCGTAAATTTTTCGACGACTTGCTCGGCAAGATTCCATTTGGCGCGGGCGAACCCGCGCGCCAAACGCTCAATGGCATTGTCGGTTTGATTGCGGGTGTGCCAACCGCGTTGACGGAAATCGAAAGCGGATTGTTTCGCGTGCTGCGCGAAGGTTGGTTCAGCGACGATAATGCGCGCGCCATCGAAACGACCTTGACGCAGCCGATTGTCAATGGTTTGTTGGAGCCGCTGCGAAAATTTTTAGAACAGGTGGACGCGACATTGAACGACTGGGAAACGCAAGTGGCGAAACCGGTGAATCATACCTTGTCGCAGCGCGCGGTGGTGCAAAAACAAATCGTGGAATTTCGCGCGCAAAATAACGTCTAGCGGATTCAGCCGTTACGGCGATATCAGAACGCTCAAAAAAATCGCCGCGCGCGCGCGCGGCGATTTTTTTGAGCTGCGCGGCTTACAGCGCGCTTTCAGGGCTGATTCGACGGACCATAATGCGTGTAGGTATTGATTATTGTCTGACGAATTTGCGGCGGCGCGCGTCCCTCGTCGGTCATGCGCATCACATCTTGCGTAATATCTATGCAAATGACGCAACCAAGCGCGTGTTCGTCAAAAATAATTTTGCCGTCATTTGACACAGCACGGACATAGCAATCATAATTGTTAGCATGCCCCAACGGGCCGCAGCCGCAAAAGCACGGCACATTTTGGGTCGCTTCGGGATTGGCAATCGCAAAACGATACGCGTCGCTGACCGTTTTTGACGCGGTTTGCATCGTCGGCGGCAGCTCTGACATTTCAGCCAGATGCGCAGTATGTTCGGTCGAACCGCCGCCTTTGGACGGCGCGCACGCGGTGGCGGACAAAAGCAGCGGCGCGCACAGGATGATTAATAACACAAATGACATGAATTGTTTCATAGGCGCTCTTTTTTTTCGCGCGGTTCGCGCAAGTTATCCTCAAACGGTTATGCCGTCGCGAACTCGCGTAGCGGCAAGCTGCATCGCAACTCGACGATGCGATAATTATCTCGATTTTTGCCGCGCGCGTCATGGGCAAAATGTCCTGTTTCAATCAAGACATTTTTGCGCGGCGCCATAAATTCGTTTCGCCAATGTATCATAAAAAAACGACCGCGGCGTTAGCGCGAATATGCCTGTCGTTCGGATAATCCTTATGCGGAATCTCACCGAGCAATTTCTGTTACGTCCCGACATCATCTTTCTCAATCATGGTTCGTTCGGCGCGTGCCCGCGTCCGGTGTTTGATGAATATCAACGCTGGCAATTAGAGCTCGAACGTCAACCCGTCGAATTTCTCGGGCGTCGTTTTGATGATTTGATGCGCGCCGCGCGTGAACCGCTCGCCGCGTATGTGAATTGCGACGCCGACGATTTGGTCTATGTGTCAAACGCGACGACGGGGTTGAATATCGTCGCGCGTTCGTTGAAATTGAACGCGGGCGATGAAATTGTGACGACCGACCACGAATACGGCGCGCTCGACCGTACATGGGAATTTTTGCGCGAAAAAAGCGGCGCGGTGTACAAACGCGTCGAGATCCCCATTCCGGTAACAACTGCCGAAGATTTTATCGAACGCATTTGGTCGGCGGTGACGCCGCGCACGCGCGTTTTATTTTTGTCGCACATCACATCGCCCACCGCGCTGATTTTTCCGCTTCAAGAATTGTGCCGTCGCGCGCGCGCGGCGGGAATTCTTTCCATCATTGACGGCGCGCACGCAGTGGGTCAAATCCCGCTCGATTTGCGCGCCATTGACGCGGACGTATATTCGAGTAATTGTCACAAATGGCTCTGCGCGCCCAAGGGCAGCGCGTTTTTGTACGTGCGTCGCGCATTGCAAAGTCAAATTGAGCCGTTGGTGGTGAGTTGGGGTTGGCATCCCGAACAGCCCGCGCGCTCGAGTTTTGTTCAAGCGCAGGAATGGCAAGGCACGCGCGATATCGCGGCGCACTTGGCGACCCCGCGCGCGATTCAGTTTTTGCAAGAAAACGATTGGAATACTGTTCGCGCGGAATGTCACGCGTTGGCGCGATACGCGCAAACAAAAATTCGCGCGCGCTTTGGTTTGGCGGCATTATCCACGCCCGCATGGTTCGCGCAAATGGTGACGCTTCCACTTCCACCGTGCGCGCGCGAAATCAAAACGCGCTTGTACGACGAATTTCGCATCGAGGTCCCTTTGATCGAATGGAACGATCGTCAATTTCTTCGCGTATCCGCCCAAGCATACAATACGCGCGCGGACATAGACGCGCTCGACGCCGCGCTGGGAAAAATTTTCGCGTAAAAACAATCGAGCGTTATGCGCGCTCTGTCATTTCGTCAGCCCGTCGCGGGCGGCGCTTGGCGCAGAAAATCATTCACTTCTTGCAGCGTCGGCAGCGCGGGAATCGCGCCGCGCCGCGTGGAGGTGAGCGCGCCGGCGGCATTGGCAAAGCGCAGCGCATCCCAAATGCGCGCGTCAAGCTGTGCCATGCCAAATTTGATGACTTGGGTCAGCAGCGCGCCGACGAACGCATCGCCGCAGCCGGTCGAATCCACCGCATTCACCGCGAACGCTTTCACAAAACCGCTCGCTTGCGCCGCGCGAAAATAGCTGCCCGCCGCGCCGAGTGTGACAATAACGAGTTTTGGGCCGCGCGCGCGCAACATGGCGCTGCCCTTTTCAACCTCTGCGACGTTCGTCAGCAACTCCAATTCAGTCTCATTGACTTTGAGCAAATCTACCTCGGGCAATAGCGCCATACTCTGCGCGCGCGCATCGTGTGCAGAGCGCCACAGCGCGGGCCGATAATTCACATCAAAAGAAATGAGCGCGCGATTTTGTTTGGCGAGACGAACCGCTTCAAACGTCGCGCTGCGACTCGGTTCAGCGCTCAATGCAAGCGAACCGACGTGCAGCGCGCGCGTCGTCGTCAATAATTCGCGGTCGAGTTCATCGGCGCGCAGACGTTGGTCCGCGCCGGGATTGCGATAAAAAATATATTCGTTGAGCTGCGCGGACGGCTGGGCAATCAGAGCGAGCGTTGTGCGCGCGTCGGCGTCAAAACGAATGCCGCGCGTTTCGACGCCTTGGCGACGGAGCGTGTCCGCCAATGATTCGCCAAAAAAATCTTGGCCCACTTTGCCAATGAACGCGGTTCGGGCGCCGAGGCGCGCGCCCGCGACGGCGACATTCGCGGGCGCGCCGCCGGGCTTGGGCATAAACGCCGTAACTTTGCTAAAGCGGCGCCCCGTTTCAGCGGGAAACATATCAATCAATAATTCGCCGAGCGTAACAAAATCCATCGCAGCTTCCTTTCATGGCGCGCGCGTTTTTATTTTATACGCGGGCGCGATTTTCGCGGAACGCGCGGCTAACGCGAAAATTTTTCGACTGACCGCGCGTATAAATTTTGTGATACACTGACGCCAAATCATTCGCGCGAACGATCTATTGCTCGCGACGAAAAAATTTTGGCGGCGGAGAGAAAATGCGCGCGACAATTAACGGGCGAACCGTTGGATACATTGAACGCGGCAGCGGCATCCCATGCGTATTGATTCACGGCTATCCGTTGAATCGCATGATTTGGCGCGCGCAGTGGGAAGGTTTGGCGGACGTCGCGCGCGTCATTGCGCTCGATCTGCGCGGCTTTGGCGAATCGGACGCGGTGAATGCGGCGGCGGAAATTTCGACTTTTGCCGATGATGTGCGCGCGTTTTTGGTCGCGCGCGGCGTGCGCGGACGTCTGGTCCTCGGCGGACTTTCGATGGGCGGCTATGTCGCGTTGGCGTACTTGCGCCAATATCCGGACCAAGTCGCGGGTTTGATTTTGGCAAACACAAAGGCGACGGCGGACACGCTTGAAAGCAAAGCGAACCGCGCTAAAAGTATCGCGCTCGCGCAAGCAAGCGGCGCGGACGCGATTGTCAAAGAGATGCTGCCCAAGTTGCTCGCGCCGCAAACGTACGCGTCGAATCCCGCGCTGGTCGCGCGAGCGCGGCGCATAATGCGGCGCGCGACGGTTCCGGGCATCGTCGCCGCGCTGGGCGCGATGCGCGAGCGACCCGATTCCATTCCAACGCTTTTGAAATTTGAGCGACCGACATTGATTATCGCGGGCGCGGCGGACCAATTGATGAGCGCGGCGGACGCGGAAAAGATGAAACGCGCCGCGCGCGACAGCGCGCTCGTGACGATTCCGCACGCGGGGCATTTGACGCCAATGGAACAGCCGGAAGCGTTCAATCGCGCGGTGGCTAGATTTTTGCGGCGGGTGGCATCCCAATCGTAAAATTTTTGCGCGAAGCAGGAGCTAAAAATTCGCGCCGCCGCGTCACAAGTTATTACATTGGCAGCGGATTTTTGCGCGGTCTGCCGCGCGGGCGGCGCGCGGGATTTTGCGGCATCGAGATATCGGGCGCGCCGACGACGACAGGGGGGGACGCGGGCAGAGGCGCAAGTTGCGGCGGCACGCCAAGATTCGCGTGGTCATCCTCTGGCAAATTTTCTTCGGCGGGATTCACCTCATGGGCTTTGAGAAACGCCGCAAGGTCGTTTTTGTGGACGCGAAAACTGCCCAATAGTTTGACCGCTTTTAATTCACCTAATTTGATATAACGGCGAATGGTGAAAGGAGAAATGCCAAGATATTCAGCAATCTCATTGGGTGAAAGATATTCGCGTTGAATCGCCATAATACGCTCGTCTGCGCCAAGAATAACGCGCTTTATCAGAAAATACGCGTTCTAAATAAATTATTGCGCGTTGCGCGCTATTTATCGGTATTTTAACATTCACTATGCGCCGTGTCAATCTGTCCCAAAACAAAAATTCAGAAAAAACCTATTGACTTTGCCTCTTGGCTATGTTAAATTGCCACAAAAGATACCGACCAGTACGTATTTTTTTTATCCGCACATGCATTCCAAATCTCTCGCCACTATCGCCAAGCTGCTTTTCTCCGCCGAAGCTTTGTTCTTGAGCAAAAATTACGCTGATGTGACGATGACAGAGATTGCGGCGAACGCGGGCGTGACCAAGGGCGCGGCGTATCATCACTTTGCCAACAAAGAGGCGCTCTATATCGCGATGTTAGAATCGGCTCTGCAAGAAAAAAAAGAGCTCTTTCAAAAAGCGGCGGAAAGTTCCGGGACGTGTCGAGAGCGTTTGACGCGCTTGACACGCGTCTTTTTGGAACTGGGGCGCGAAAAACGGGATGTGATGAAATTGGTGCGCCGCGACATCAATAATTTCAAAGACCCCGTTCGCAGTCAACTGGTGCGGGCGTACCAATCCGCTTTGCCGGAACAGATTCAAGTTATTGTCACGGACGGCATTCGGGATGGCTTGTTGACAGGCGACCCGCGCTTGCTCTCGTGGACCTATGCGGCGATTGTCGAAGTGATGCTCACCGGCTATGCCGAGCGCGTCTTTGAAAATCAGGACGCGATGTTGGAATTCGTTACTCGAATATTTTTTAATGGAGCAGGGATAAAGCATTTGCCGCGCGGAACGCGCAAGCGCGTGACCGCGTAACAAATGCTTTGTTTCTATAACAGTTTAAATGGCAAAGATGTTTATCAATGGGCAGTGGGCGGACGCGCAAAGCGGCGAAACGTATCCGGTCATTAATCCCGCTAACGGCAAAATTGTGGATACTGTCCCATCGGCGAATCGCGCGGACGTTGAGTTGGCTGTCAAGCACGCGCAAGCCGCGCTCGCCGCGTGGGCTGAAATTTCGCCGGATGACCGCGCCGCGCTCATTCGCAAAGGTTTGCAGCGCGTGGAAGCGCAAGCAAAAGAGCTCGCCGAATTGCTTACCGCCGAACAAGGCAAACCGTTGTTCGAAGCGCAAGGCGAGCTGCATCACTTTTTACACGGCATGGAATTTTACGCGGGGTTAGCCAGCAAACTGCGCGGCGCCCAAGTTCCCCTCCCGCCCGCGCTCGGCAAACATGCGTACGGGCTGGTCCTCAAACGTCCGGTAGGAATATCTGTCGGAATCATCCCCTGGAATTTTCCGCTCACTCTGATGGGCACCAAAATCGGACCCGCGTTGATTGCAGGCAATCCCATCATCATCAAACCCGCGCGCACGACACCGCTTGCCGCGCTAAAAATCATTGGCTTGTTGAACGAAGCGGGTCTGCCGCCGGGCGTTTTGCAGTGTCTCACCGGTTCGGGGAGTACAGTGGGCGAAAGTTTAATCACGCATCCGGCAGTGCGGCGCGTGGCGCTGACCGGTTCCTCTGAAACGGGGCGGCGCGTAATGCAGTTGGCGGGCGCGGATTTCAAACGCATCACGCTCGAACTGGGCGGCTCTGACCCGTGCATCATCTGTCCCGACGCGAACATCAAGCGCGCGCTCAGCGGCGTGGCGGTGGGGCGTTATTGGAACGCGGGACAGCAGTGTCTTGCCATCAAACGTTTGTACGTGTTTGAAGAGGTGTACGACGAATTTGTTCAAGGGCTCGTTGATAAAGTCGCCAACTATCGCGTGGGCGACGGCGCGACGCGTCCCGAAAAACCGTTTATTCGCATGGGGCCCCTGCACACCGCGTATCAGCGCGAAGAAATTGAAAGCCAACTCGCCGACGCGGTGAATAAAGGCGCCCAAGTGTTGGTCGGCGGCAAACGTCCGGATGACCCGGCGCTCCAAGACGGTCACTATTTCGAACCGGCAGTGGTGGTGAATGCGCCGGAAGACAGTCGTCTGGCGACAGAAGAAGTATTCGGTCCCGTGCTGCCCGTTTGGAAGGTCAAGACGCTCGACGAAGCGATTGAAAAAGCGAATCGCAGTCCGTGGGGACTCGGCTCTTCGATTTGGACGCAGAACATGAGCTGGGCGAATCGCGCCATCCGCGAAATTGACGCGGGCGTAACGTGGGTGAATCAGATTCACTACGGCTATGACGAATTGCCTTTCGGCGGCGTCAAAGCATCGGGCATCGGACAAGAACACGGTCCCGAAGCGGTCGAATATTACGTGGAACACAAGGGCGCGGTGTTTGGCGGATTGGATTGGGAGTAAAGATAGAGATTGGAGGTTGGAGATTGTCATTTCGAACGGAGTGAGAAATCTCTCGTCTCTAGTCTCATCTCTCATCAGGAGAACTCTACATGAGTGAAACAGTCGTCACTTTTACAAAATCTGAAAGTATTGGAACGATTACGCTAAACCGCCCGCCCGCGAACAGCTATGACATTTATTTCATGCAGCAGTTGGACGCGGCGATTGATGCGGCGGATAACGACTCGCAGGTGAAAGCGGTTATTCTCAAAAGCGCGTCCGAAAAATTTTTTTCCGCTGGCGCCGATATCAAGACATTCCAAGCGAGCAGCGCGGAAGAGAATATGGAGATGATTCGCACCGCGCACCGCGCGCTGGAAAAGATGGCGCGCAGTCCAAAAGTGTATGTCGCCGCGATTAACGCGCACGCGCTCGGCGGCGGATTGGAGATGGCGCTGGCGTGCGATTTGCGTTTTGCCGCGCAAGGCAATTATCGTCTGGGTTTGCCCGAAGTGACTCTGGGCTTGCTGCCCGGCAACGGCGGCACGCAGCGTTTGCCGCGTCTCGTTGGTGTAAGCAAAGCGTTAGAGCTGATGCTCACCGGCGAAACTGTCGGCCCGGAAGAGGCGCAGCGTTTGGGGCTGGTCAACAAGCTTTTCCCAGCAGAGAAACTTTACGCGGAAACGGAAGCGTACGCGCGCAAAGTGGCAGCGGGCGCGAGTCTCGCGATTGGCGAAATCAAAAAAGCGGTGTACGAAGGCATTGCGCTTTCGCTGCACGACGCGCTGGCGTTTGAACGCAAATTGGTTGAACCGCTCTTTTATACAGCGGACGCGCAAGAGGGCATCGCGGCATTTGTGGAAAAGCGGCAGGCAAGTTTCAAGGGCAAATGAAATGATTTCTGAACAAGCGGTACAAACGCGCATTCGCGAAGGCAAGATGGTCGAGACCGTCGAGCAGATGAGTCCCATCTATCTAGAAGGGATTCGACGCATCCTCACCGTTTCCGCCGATACGGAACTCGTCAGCGCGCCCGCATATTATCATGCCGCCCAAGACGCGCCGTCGCTCAACGCGTATATCTCCGCTACCGGCATTATTCAAGATGAATTGGGGCACGCGCAAATCGCTTATCGCTTGCTCCAAGATTTGGGCATAGACAAAGAGCAGCTCGTCTATGAGCGCAAACCCGAAGCGTTCAAATATCCCTATGCCTTTGACGTGCCGCTCGATTCGTGGACCGAGCTGGTTGTCGCCAACGCATTCTATGATCGCGCCGGCTATGTTTTGTTGGGCGACGTGTACAAACATACGACGTTCGGACCGTGGAAACGCGCGCTACTCAAAGTGGACCGCGAGGAGAATTTTCATTTGCGGCACGGCGAGACGTGGATGCGGAAAATTATCGAGCAGCCCGGGGGACGCGAAAAATTGCAGCGCGCGGTGGATTGGATGTTTCCGCTCACCATCGAGTGGTTCGGCTTGCCCGACGATTTGAAAAAGCACGGCGAGCAGCTCGGTTACGGTTTCAAGGGGAGCAGCAACGACACCCTGCGCCAAATCTGGATGAGCACCGCCATTCCGTTGTGTCAAGAATTGGGTTTGAATGTTCCCGCGCATTACGACGCGCAGCAAAGCAAGTACGTGCTTGATTTTCCTTTTCCCTCCGAATTCGATGCGGCGGAAAAACGCTGGCGCTTTGAGAACGGACCGATTTCGTGGGACGCCGTGCTGGAACGCTGGAAGGCGCGCGGGCCAAAAAACAAAGAGTTTGTTGACGATTTGCAGCGCGGCTACCGCGAGCTGCATTTCGAGATTGGAAATCAAACATGACCAATCTCCAGTCCCCAATCTCCAATCTCCAATCTCCTGAAACGCAATCCTTGTGGACGGCGCTCCAAGACGTAACCGACCCCGAATTTCCGTTGAGCGTGGTGGATATGGGATTAATTTACGGCTTGCAGCGCGAGGGCGAAACCGTTTGCGTGCAGCTCACCTTTACGGCAATGGGCTGCCCGTGCATGCACTTTATCGTGGACGACATTCGCGCGCGCTTGCTCCAAGAGCCGGGCGTCGCGAACGTGCAAATGGAAATCGTGTGGGATCCGCCGTGGACGAAAAATCGTTTGACCGCCAAGGGGCGCGAACGTTTGCAGCGTTTGGGGATGGTTGTATGAACACGAATCATTTGACTGACGCGGCGATGGATGAGGTGTACGAAGTGTTCGCCAAAGTAAAGCCGGAAGACACCTTGCGTCACATTGGCAATGTCAGCGCGCCCAGCGTGGAGCTGGCGCGCGTCTATGCCTTTGCGACATTTCAAGAATTTACGTGGTCAGAGATGATGATCGCGCCGCGCCGCGCCATTGTATCTGTCATTCCAATCGTATGATTGAATATCTCGTATTTGCCCGTAAATTGTACGAGCGTCCTTTAGAGTTCCTCGGCGCGCTGCGCGTCGAGGACGATGCCGCGTCCGATTCGACGCGCTTGAGCGAACAAGCGCGCGCTCAATTTAACGAAACAGATTGGATTGAAATGATTGCGATTCCGTCGGCGGCGCTCACCCAAGTCATTCCCATATCGGATTCGACGGAGCGCGCGCTGTGATTACTCAACCCACTTGGATTGTGCAACTCGCGGACAGCAAATATCTGCTGGGGCGTCGTTTTTCAGAATGGACGAATCGCGCGCCCGCGTTGGAAGCAGCCGTCGCCGCCGCCGCGATGACGCAAGACGAATTCGGACATGCGCGCGGGCTTTATGCCATGCTGCAGAACGCGCCGGACGCGCCGGAAGCGTATCTGGAGCAAGAGCGCCGCGCGCAATTATCGGGCGCGCCGATTCTCGAGCAGCCCTTTCGAAATTGGATGGAATTTATCGCCGCGGTGGGATTGTTTGACCGCGCGATGACATTAACGTTCGAAGCGCTGCTCGATGCCAATCCCCCAACAACGGCTTGGTCTGACCCCTTGCGCCAACGCGCCGCCAAAATCGCGCAAGAAGAATGGTTTCATCGCCAATATGGCGCGGGCTGGCTGCGCCAACTTGCGGCGCAAACAAAAACGCGCGACGCAATGCAAGACGCGGTAAAACGCTTTTGGCAGCCAACATCCGATTGGCTCGCCGCGATGGAGCAAGCCGCTTTCGCCGATGGCGCGCTGACTGGAAATCAAATTCTGCGCCAACGTTGGAGCGATGAAACCAAAACATTGCTGACTCAATGCGGATTGACCACGCCATGAATGACAAACAACGGACGACGGGCGACGGACGACGGACGAGAGGCGACGCGAGCCAAGTCAACGCGGAAATTGTTTGCCCGTTCTGCGCTTCGCGCGAAACCGAGTTATTTTCGCTGTTTAGCCAATTTTTGCTTTGCTCGCAATATTACTGCCGCAGCTGCAAGACGGTGTTTGATGTGGTGCGGTGGCAAGAACCGCCACAAAAGGAACTTGATGGAATTCCAAACCCTACAATATGAGCTCCAAGATGGTATCGCGCTGGTCACACTGAATCGTCCAGACCATCTCAACGCGATCAATATGGAGATGCGCCGCGACCTGACGGCGCTGACAGAAGAGCTTTATTTTAACGACGAGGTGCGCGTCGCGCTCTTTACCGGCGCGGGACGCGCGTTCTCTGCCGGCGGCGACATCGCGCACTTTGAGCAGGGTTGGCTCACGCCGACTTTTCGCGCGCACAGTCGCCGCCTCGTCAAGTTCTTTGACGATTTAGAAATGCTCGAAAAACCTGTGATTGCCGCGATCAACGGAGCCGCCACCGGCGGCGGTTTGGAGCTCGCGCTCGCCTGCGATGTCCGCTTTGCGGCGGAGAGCGCCACGCTCGGCTTTCGCGAAAACTATATCGGCTTGATTCCCGGCATTGGCGGCTGCGCGCGGTTCGCGCGCTTGATTGGCGTGGCGCGCGCCAAAGAATTGATTTTTGCGGGGACGATGCTTGCGGCGAATGACGCGGCGGCGATTGGCTTGGTGAATCGTGTCGCGCCAGATGACAAGCTGCTCGATGAAGCGCGCGCGTATGCGGAATTGCTCCTCAAGCGCGCGCCGCAGTCATTGGGGTTGGCAAAGAAAATTCTCAATCTTGCGACCAACGCGGACCAGACGACCGCCATCATGATGGAAGGTCTCGCCCAAAGCATCTTGCTGCGGACAGAGGACCATCAAGAGGGATTGCGCGCGTTCCGCGAAAAAAGAAAACCGCAGTTTCGCGGCAAGTAAAATCGGCTGGGACATTTGGCTCGCTCGGATTATTTCAAATCGAATAGTTTGCCAAGCCGGTCGTTGATCTGCGTCTGCATTGCGGGTGACAATGTGCCAAGTTCACGTCGAAGCAGCGATTTTGTGACCGTCATCAGCCGATGCAACTGAAGGGTAGATGAAACGCGCAATCCCGTTGAGGCAAAGTCAGGATCGCCTGAATCAATGATCAAATCAGTTTCCAATGGGCGATCTGGAATGCGGCTGGTTATAAAAGTCAAAATGATATGATCGTGCGGCCCGATTGGGTCAGTGAGGCAAACCGCTGGACGAACCTTGCTACTGGAAAAGTCATCAAAGGGAAATGGAACGAGAACGACTTTGTGCTTTATCATAATGGTTTGCCATCAGCCAGCGAGTAAATGTCCTCTTCGGGGTCTTTGAAAAAGTCAAATGCAGGATTGCGGGCTGCGGCTTGCAGCCATTCCATCTCACTCCATTCATCAACGGGTGAATATAAAACAATGACTCGCACCCGCTTGGGCCCGGGAATCGGGAGCAAGTCGTCTAATTGTAGTTGGCGCCGTTCGTCAACCGTTCCTGTTAATTCTATCGCAGTCATCGTCGCTTCCATCGCTCACTTCTCCGTTCCGCTTAGCGATCACTCTTATCGTCTGACATTATACTCCAAGTCGATGGTAGCGAATATTTAGAAAAGGAATGTTGCCAAACCACTGCACACCGCCATTGATTCGACGCTGAATCCTTGTCCCGAAGAAATGATGGATCCGATGCCGACAACCAAACTAATTTCCCTCTCTCAAGCGATCACCCAATTTGTGCCGGATGGCGCTACTGTCGTTCTCGGCGTCGGACTCGAGTCGTGCATTCCGTTCGCGGCGGGACATGAAATCATTCGTCAGCGCAAGCGCGACCTCACGCTCGTGGGTCCAATTTCCGACATGCTCTTTGACCAGTTGATTGGCGCGGGCTGCGCGCGCGCGGTCCGCGCGGCGTGGGTCGGCAACGTCATCACCGGCTCGGGCTATAACTTTCGGCGCGCGGTCGAGAACGGCAACATTCAAATAGAAGATCACTCCAACCTCACGCTGGCGCTCGCGCTGCGCGCGGGCGCGATGGGCGTGCCTTTTCTGCCAACGCGCACCGCGTTGGGGAGCGATTTGTTTTCCACCAACACCAGTTTGAAAACCATCACCTGTCCCTTTACCGCCGAACGCCTGACGGCGGTTTCCGCGATTACTCCGGATGTCACTATCCTGCACGTTCAGCGCGCCGACGCGGGAGGACACGCGCATCTGTGGGGCAATTTCGGCGTCGCGCGCGAAGCGGCTCTCGCCAGTCGGCATATCATCATCTGCGCGGAGGAAATTGTCGCGGCGGAGGTCATCGAGCGCGATCCAAATCGCGTCATTGCGCCCGGTTTACGCGTCAGCGCAGTCGTTCACGCGCCATGGGGCGCGCATCCTTCGCCCGTGCCGGGCTATTACAATCGCGACCATCAGATGTTTTTGGATTATCAACGCGATAGTCAGACGCCAGAGGTTTTCGCAAAATGGCAGGCAAAATGGGTGGACGGCGCAAAGACGAGCGACGCTTATTTGGAACTGTTGGGACAAGAACGCATCGCGGAGTTGAGATTAAAGAATCACGCGCGCGCGGAGGCGGTGGATTATGGGTATTGAACGCCAAACCCGCGCCTATACCATGGCGGAATTGATGGTGACGGCGGCGGCGCGCGAGATTCGCGATGGCGAAGTGGTGTTTGTAGGAATGCGCCTGCCGTTGCTCAGTTTTCAGTTGGCGGCAAGCGCCCACGCGCCCAATGCCATCGGCGTCTATGAACTGGGCATCATTCGTAACGCGCCCGCGCCGGAACCGATTCTCACGATGGGCGATCTGCCGAATCTTTATCGCGCGCAGTGGCTCGCCGACACGCTCGACGTGATGAGCTTGCTGCAGCGCGGCGATGTGAACATGAGTTTTATCGGCGGGGCGCAGGTGGACCGCTTTGGCAATCTGAATACAAGTTACATTGGCGGGATTACGCCCGGGAAAATCGAGACGCGTTTGCCGGGCAGCGGCGGAGCTTGCGACCTTGCCTGTTTAGCCAAGCGGCACATCATTATCATGACGCACGAGAAACGCCGTTTCGTTCCGCGCGTGGATTACATCACCTCGCCCGGCTATGGCGATGGAACGGGCTGGCGCGAACGCGTCGGGCTCATGCGCGGCGGACCTACGGCGGTCATTACCACGCTCGGCGTATTGCGTTTCGATCCAGCGACCTGCGAAATGATTTTGGATTCTGTTCATCCCGGCGTGACGGTGGACCAAGTATTGGCATCCACCGGCTGGGAGCTGCGCGTCGCGCCAGAGGTGCGGCAGACGCCTGAACCAACGACAGATGAGATGGCGCTTGTTCGTCGTTTTGACCCGCAAGGTTTTTGGACGGGAGAGTGATGGATATGACAAACCAATCAGACCGTTATAACGCTAGCATCGTTCTCGACCATAATCTCGCGCAAGGACGCGGCGACAAGGTTGCGATTTACATTGGCGACCAGACCTACACATATCAGCAGCTCGGCGAGCTTGCCAATCGGACTGGCAACGCGCTAAAGGAATTGGGCATAGAACAAGAACAGCGCGTCTTGATGCTTCTCCTCGACACGCCGCAATTTCCCGCCACATTTTTTGGCGCGATAAAAATTGGCGCGGTGCCCATCCCGACCAATACGGTGATGCAGTCCGCCGATTACGAATATTTTTTGAACGACAGTCGCGCTCAAGCGCTGGTAGTGAGCGCGCCGCTTTACAATCTCATCGAACCTATCCGCGCCAACTGCAAATATCTGAAACACGTAATCGTGGTGGGCGGCGATGGCGAGCCGGACACGCTTGATTGGCAGACGTGGGTGAACGCCGCGTCGCCCGCGCTCGACCCGGCAGACACTTCGCCGGACGACATCGCCTTTTGGCTCTATTCGTCCGGCTCGACTGGTTTCCCCAAAGGCGCGGTGCATCTCCAACACGACATTGCTTTTACAATCGAGAATTACGCGCGCGGCGTGATAAATATGACCGAGAACGATCTCTGCTTTTCCGGTTCTAAATTGTTTCACGCTTACGGACTGGGCAACAACATGACCTTTCCCTATGGCGTCGGCGCAAGCACGGTATTGTTTCCCGGACGTCCGACACCCGAAGCGCTCTTTCAAGTCATCACGCGCTTTCATCCGACGCTCTATTTTTCGGTGCCGACGATGTACGCCGCCATGCTTGCGGTTCCCGATGCCGAGAAAAAATACGACTTGAGTTCGGTGCGGCTGTGCGTCTCGGCGGCAGAAGCGCTCCCGGCAGAGATTTTTCGACAGTGGAAAGAAAAGTTTGGGGTCGAGATTCTTGACGGCATTGGCTCGACCGAGATGCTGCATATTTTTATCTCGAATTATCCGGGGCGCGTAAAAGCGGGGTCGAGCGGGCAGCTCGTTCCCGGTTATCTGGCGAAACTCACCGACGAAGATGGGACACAAGTTCCGGCAGGCGAGATTGGCGACTTGCTCATCAGCGGCGACAGCGCGGCGCCTTTTTATTGGAACAAGCACGCCAAGAGCAAACACACGATGCGCGGCGATTGGATGTTCACCGGCGACAAATATCATATAGACGCCGACGGTTATTTCTGGTACGATGGACGCTCGGACGATATGCTCAAGGTGGGCGGAACGTGGGTTTCGCCGATTGAAGTCGAAAACGCGCTCATTGAACATCCGGCGGTTTTGGAAAGCGCGGTGGTCGGCGCAAAGGACGAGACCGGATTGATAAAAACCAAAGCATTCGTTGTTTTGAAAGAGGGGCGCGTCGAATCGCCCGAACTGGTCAAGGAACTTCAAGAGTTCGTCAAAAATCACATTGCGCCGTACAAATATCCGCGCACTATCGTGTTCATTCAAGACCTACCCAAGACGGTGACCGGCAAGATTCAGCGGTACAAGCTGCGCGGATAGACAAGAATCAACGCCCTCAGCTACGCAACGCGCGAGGGAGACGGGAGGCACAAGCAAACTATACTTGATAACCAGCGTTAATTTGGCGAAGCAGAGTTGATGCAGTGAATTCGACTGCGCGCTCTATCCATCCGTTAGCATTCTGACAAGGAGGAGAATCATAATGAATACGGGATATTCAATCGCCAGAATTGGACAGCGGCTAGGCAAAATGACAGCGTTATTCATCTTGGGCGCATTGGCGTTTGCCGCTTGCGCAACGCCGCCGCCAACCGCATCGCCCACTACCGCGCCCACGCAGGCGCCCGCCGCGGCGACAACGGCGCCCACCCAAGCGCCCGCCGCATCTGCGGAACCTATCAAGATTGGCATGTTGACCGACTTGAGCAGCTCTTTCACCCCATGGGGCGTTCAAGCTCGCGACGGCATGACGCTCGCCGTCAAAGAAATCAATGAGGCGGGCGGCGTCAACGGGCGCAAACTCGAGCTTATTTCACAGGACGACGAAAACAAGGCAGACGTTGGCGTTGACCGCTTTGAACGCCTCGTCGAAGATGGCGCAGTCGCGGTCGGCGGCATTATTTCCAGCGGCGTTGGCGCGCCGGTCGGCGCGGCGGCTGAAAAAGCAAAGGTGCCCGTCTTTTTGGTAAAATCCGGCACCGAGACGGCTCTCACGCGTGGCAGTCGTTACACCTTCCGAACCTGTTTGCCGGCAGCCCCGATGGATGCCGCGCCGTTATTACAGTACGCCAAAGAAAAGGGCTTTAAAAAGGTCGGCGCTATCGTAGCTGACTATCCTTGGGGCAAGGCAATTAAAGCCGCGATCGAGAATACCTTTAAAGATTCGGGCATCGAATATATCATCGAGGTCGCCCCGGTCCCGCCAAACACTGACTTTACCCCGTTCGTGCGCAAGATGGCAGACTTTGGCGCGCAAATGATTATTGGCACCGGACATCCGCCGGGCAATACCGCAATCGTTGCGCTTTCGGCTGACCTTGCAGGAAATGTGCCAGTCACCGGCTCGTGGGTTCCGCCGGATTTGGCTGTCGGCGGACTCAAGGATGTTGCGATTGGACGCTTTAGCGATTTTTCCTGCGCCGATTATTTTAGCGACAGTTATGCCGACCTCGCCAAACGTTACTTGGCGTTTTCCGACAACAAGCTCATGTCAGACGATGCCGTCGCCGGATATGCGATTGTGCAAATGGTCGCTCAAGCGGTCGGCAAGGTCGGAGACGACCCGGTAGCTATCGCCAAATATCTCCACGAAAACGAATTTAACATGCCGGGCTATGCTCACCCATTGAGCTGGACCGAATGGGGCGAATTGGCAAAGGCGCAACCCATCTTTACAACTATCAGCGCCGGACCGGCGCCCGCAGGTTTGAATGAAGCGGGCGATTGGTGGTTCACCTTACTGTCCCATTCCGCCCCAATCAAACCTTACGAACCGACAAAATAACAACTTATGTCACTCCTCGAGCTGGAACAGGTTCACAAACATTTTGGAGGACTTGCCGCCGTCAACGGGGTGACGCTGCGGGCTGACGATGGCGACATTCTCGCCATCGTCGGTCCCAACGGCGCGGGCAAGAGCACTCTGCTCAAGCTCATCGTTGGACTGGAAACGCCAACGAGAGGAATTATTCGCTTTGCTGGCCAAGACATCACCCGTTATCCGCCTCATCGCGTGCGTCAGTTGGGAATCGCCACCGTGCAGCAGACTCCGCGCCACTTTGCTTCAATGACCGCGCTTGAGAACGCCGCGCTCGGCGCTATCTTTGGCATGGCGGAAATACAGGGCGCGTCCAAGCGTCCGCGCCTCAGCGAAACGCAAGCGCGCGCGCGCGCTAGTGAAGCGCTCGCGTTCGTCGGTTTGGCTGATCGCCGTCACGATATGGTAGGTAACCTCAATTTGCACGAGCAGCGTTTTCTCGAACTGGCGCGCGCCATTGCCGGACAACCTCGCCTTTTGGCGCTGGATGAAGTAATGGCAGGGCTCAATGATGCCGAGTTGGAAGCATTCATCAAAATCATTCGGGCGATTCGTGACCAATTCAACATGACCATCCTTTGGGTAGAGCATGTCATGAAAGCGGTGATGCAGCTGGCGGAACGAGCGCTAGTCTTGAACTTTGGCCAAGTTCTCACCGAAGGTTTGCCGCAGGAGGTAATGCGTCATCCATCTGTTGTCAAAGCATATCTGGGCAAGGAGCTCTAACATGCTCAAAGTCAAGAGCTTGTCAGCCGGATATCAGGGCAACGATGTCGTTCACCAAGTTGACTTTGAGGTCGGCTCTGGCGAAGCGGTTATGATTATTGGTTCAAATGGCGCAGGCAAGACGACCCTGTTTCGCGCAATGTGCGGATTGCTTGTGCCTTCTTCAGGCCAAGTTTTTTTTGAAGGAACTGATATTAGCGGCGCGCCAGCGGAGCGCATTGCGCGGCTCGGACTACGCTTTGTAGCCGCCGAACGTCATCTCTTTCCACAAATGACCGTTCACGAGAACTTGCTTCTCGGAGCGAATCCATATCGCCCCGATCCCAAAACCATGTCGCTTATCCTCGATCTATTTCCTCGTCTAGCGGAACGACGGCGGCAACATGCGGGAACGATGAGCGGCGGCGAACAACAGATGCTCGCCGTTGGGCGCGCGTTAATGTCTAAACCGCGCCTCCTTGTGCTTGATGAACCAAGCACCGGACTCGCTCCTTTATTAGCGCAGGCAGCTTATGAGGCGCTCGGGGCTCTGCGAAAACAAGGACTGACCGTGCTGGTCGCCGAACAACAGGTTCCGCTAGCAATGTCTTTTAGCGAACGCGGCTATGTTCTTGAAAATGGTTATATCAAACTACAGGGGACGGCTCAAGAACTCGCAGCGAATCCCATTGTCCGCCGCGCCTATTTGGGAGTGACATGATCGCCAACATTCTCGATGGAATCGTGCTGGGGCTTCAATTTGGTCTTTTAGCCGCCGGACTTACGCTGGTTTATGGGCTGGGCGGCGTTCTCAATCTCGCGTATGGACAAATGGCGGTCATCTCTGCCATAGTGATAACGCTTGCTCTAAGCGCTGGCGTCCCCGTCTTGCTTGCGGTCGCGCTAGGATTGTTCGTCGGAGGTTTGGCGGGCTTGATCCTCGACCTTACGATTCTGCGCCCGGTGTACCGTTTGCGCGGCGAACCAAGAGTCTTGCTCAGTCTGCTGCTCACGCTGGGCGTGTCCTTTATTATTGACGGTTTTCTCAACTGGCGCTATCCCCTCGAAACTCTGTCTCTGCGCATCCCGGGCGAAGCAGTCGAGATTCTAGGCGTTCCGATGCGGCGCGGCAGTTTGATAGCTTCGGCAATTACGCTCGTCACCTTTGCCGCGCTCTTTGGCTTTTTCCGCTATACCTCATTGGGTCGGGCAGTGCGTTCGGTGATTCAAGACCAAGAGGGCGCTAGATTGGTTGGCATCTATCCGCATCGAATGCTCCGTCTAATCCTTGTCTTGAGCGGCGTTCTGGCTGGCTTGGTCGCAGTCACTCGCTCAATGGTTACGCCGGTGGATGCGCAATCCGGTCTTTCCATCACCGTATTCGCGCTCATTGTCACAGTAGTCGGCGGTCTTGGCAACGTCGCCGGGGCATTGCTAGCAGGCATTATCTTGGGTATCGTCAGCGTCATTGCCGCCAATCTTATCGGCACTTATATTTCGTTGATTATTCTGCTCGCCGCCGCCGCGCTGACTATTTTGATTCGTCCCGCTGGATTATTGGGAGTCAAAGAATGAGCGAGAAACTCGCCAATAATTCCGACGCCTCTCCGCTTGAAACGGTTGGAACGCATGACGCGCGCTCACTGGCTGCTCTGTTCATTCCGCTTGCGCTATTAGGCATCGCGCTGGCGCTTGTTCCTCTGCGCCTTGGCGATTCACGCGTGCTTATGGGCGTCGCGGTTCTCGGCTTGACCTATGGCTGTTACACCATCGGCTTTAACGTAATCTTTGGCAGCACGGGACAGCTCTTTTTGTGCGTCGGCGCGCTCGCAGGCATTGGCGGTTATGGCGCCGCTATTCTCGCCGACACAGCGGGTTTAGCTATTTGGGCAAGTATCTTGTTGGCGACCCTCGCTGCCGCGACTATCGGCGGGCTGCTCAGCTATATCGCGGTGCGCCGTTCTCTCGGCGTCATCTTTACCGGAATCGTCACGCTAATCTTTTCACTGGCGTTCGAAGCATTGACACTGGGGCTTGGCGAGTGGACCGGCGGTGATACGGGTCTCTCGCTCCGCGCCGGCGCCGACACATTTCTCCAAGAACGCATTCCGCCGTACTATCTCATGCTCGCTCTTTTGCTCAGCTTTCTCTTGATTCACGGACTGCTGCGCCGCTCTCACATCGGCTGGGCATTTCGCGCGCTGCGCGACAATGAGGTCGCCGCCGAACTTGCTGGCGTAGACGTTGCCCGTTATCGCGTCTATGCCGCGCTGATTGGGGCGGCGATGTTGGGTTTGGCTGGCTCAACTTATGTCTTTACCGAAGGGCGCGTGAGTTCGACGACTTTTGGCTTTGGCGAAGTGGATATCGTAGTTTTGGTGATGCTCGCTTTCGGCGGCATCGGCTCTCTATTTGGTCCAATTGCCGGAGCGCTCACCTTTACCATCATTGACGAAGCCCTAATCCAGTTTGGACAGCTGCGGTACGTCGCCTATGGCATTCTCGTCATTGCGCTATTTCTATGGATGCCGCGCGGAATACTTCCGACCATCAGTTCATTTTGGCGCCGCGCGCGCGGACCGAAACAAAATACAGTTGCCAAGCCAATTCAGTCAATCGAATAATCGCCAACCCGTAATCGAACATTCACATTGGAGAAATACTTGTGCGCCTTGATCATCGCGCGGCGGGCGAATTGCGCCCGGTCAAAATCACTCCCGGTTATATCGAATATCCCGAAGGTTCAGTCTTGATTGAGATGGGCAAGACGCGCGTCCTGTGCGCGGTCTCGGTCGAGAACCAAGTTCCAAAATGGCTGGTGGGCAAAAATCAAGGTTGGCTCACCGCCGAATATGCGATGCTGCCCCGCGCAACGCACACGCGTTCACAACGCGAAACAACGCCGAGCGCGCGTTCGCAAGAAATTCGGCGTTTAATTGGTCGCAGTTTGCGCGCGGCGGTGGATTTGCGTCTCATCGGCGAACACACGTTAAATGTGGATTGCGATGTCCTCCAAGCCGACGGCGGCACGCGCACCGCCGCGATTACAGGCGCGTATGTGGCGGTTTGCATCGCGCTCGACAAGATGATTCAGAAAAAAGAAGCGTCGCCGCGCGTTCTAAAAACCGCCGTCGCCGCGGTGAGCGTCGGCATCGTGGATGACGAACTCTTGCTCGATTTGAATTACGCGGAAGATTCGCGCGCGCAAGTGGATTTCAATGTCGTGATGACAGCAGAGGGAAATTTCGTCGAAGCGCAAGGGACCGGCGAAGGCGCGACTTTTTCGCGCGCGCAGCTGAATCGGTTGTTGGATTTGGCAAAAGGCGGCATCGAAGAATTATTGAAAATTCAAGCCAGCGTTTTGCGCCATTAGAACCGATTCCACTTTGATTTGTGGGTAGACCTTTCGGATTTTCGGAAACCCGAAAGGTCTTGCCCCACAAACGAATTAGAAATTCGCTCAAGAAAATTTCGCGTTTGTCACGCCGCGCGGAATATTTTCGCGCGGCGTTTTTTGCAAGTCATTCAATTCGCGCGGTGTGTCGTGTTGACTCGACTTTGCAAGCCACACTCTAGCCACTCGAATGCTTCTCGATGCAGAATTTCCAACGTATCCGCGCGCGCGCCGAGATTGCGCCGCGTTTCAATCAGCAGCGCCAACCCCATCAAGAGCGACCACAACACATCCACGACGCCGCGCGCGTCAAGGTCGGCGCGATACAATCCGGCGTCCACGCCACTTTGCACAATCTCCGCCACGCGCCGAAAGTTTTCGCCCGCCCGCTGATTGATTTCTTGGATCACCTCCGCCGATATGACATCGCGCAAACCTTCGTTGCGGAGGAACATCAGCGCGCGATAATATTCGGGCTGTTCGCGGTAAAAGGCGTAAAAAAAACGCCACACCGCGCGCAGCTGTTCGTTCGGCGGTTCGCCGCTGCCGCGCGCGTCCTCGATGCCTTGACGGAACATTTCCATCGCCTCGAACAACAACGAAACATACAGTTCTTCTTTGCTCTGAAAATAGCGATACAGTGTGCCGACGGCGAGTTCGCTGCGCTCGGCGATTTCCTCCATCGTGGCGTTCAAAAAGCCGCGCTCGTCAAAAACCGCTTTCGCGGCGTCGAGAATCACGCGGCGCCGCGCGTCACGTTCGCGTTCGCGGCGCGCGGCGGTGGGTTTCGAGTTTGACATTACAGTCCCAGTTGTTTGGCGATGACATTGCGGAGAATTTCGGACGTGCCTTCGCCAATCTCTAGCACGTGCGTATCGCGGTAATATCTCTGCGCTGTGGATTCCATCGTATAGCCATAGGCGCCTTGCAAGTGCATCGCTTGCGCGGCGATGCGCGCCGCCGTCTCGGTGGCGAACACTTTGGCTTGCGATGCCTCTTTGACAAAAGGACGCCCATTGTCCGCCAGCCACGCCGCTTGATGCGTGAGCAAACGCGCGGCTTGAATGTCCGTATCCATGTCCGCAAGCCGATGTTGAATGACTTGATTTTTCGCAAGCGGCTGCCCGAACTGCACGCGGTCGAGGACATATCGGCGCGCTGCATCGAACGCCGCGCGCGCGATGCCGATGGCGAACGCCGCGGCGACGATGCGCCCCTCGGCGAACGCCGTCAACATATTCGCCACGCCGCGATTTTCTTCGCCCAAACGGTTCGCCGACGGCACGCGCACGTTATCCAATACCACTTCCGCCGTTTGCGCCGGATGCATCCCCAGCGTGCGGATGGGCTTGCTCACGCGCAAGCCCGGCGCGCCGCGTTCGACGATGAACAAACTGATGCCGCGCTTGTCCGCATCCGTGACGGCGGACAGCGCGATGAAATCCGCCAGCGGCGAGTTGGTGCAAAAAAGTTTCGCCCCATTCAAAATGTAATCGTCGCCGTCGCGCGTCGCCCGCGTCGCAATCGCGGTGATGTCGGAACCCGCGCCCGCTTCGGCGCTGCCGAACGCGCCAATTTTCGCGCCGCGAATCCCCGGCGCGAGATAGCGCCGCTTTTGTTCCGCGTTTCCGATGCGGTCCAGCGCGGTCAGCGCGAGAATCACGTGGCAGTACATGCCGAGCGTAATCCCCGCCGATGCCGTCGCGAGTTCCTCGAACAAAATGGCGGCGTCCAGATTGCCGCCATCGTCGCCGCCATACTCTGACGAAAACTTGATTCCGAGATAGCCCGCCGCCGCCATGCGCTTGAACAACTCGACGGGATACACGTTCGTCTCGTCGCGTTCGGCGGCGAGCGGCGCGAACTCTTTTTCCGCAAACGCCCGCGCCGCGCGGCGAAATTCCTCTTGTTCTCTAGTCAGCGCAAAATCCATTAGTGCCTTTCCACTAAAATCTTTGCGCGAAAAGCAAAGATTTTTGGACGCGGATTTTTCTTATCCGCGCAAACCCGCGTGAATCCGCGTCCGATATGCCTTTTAGTTTCGGCTTGTCCGACCTAGGTTTTACTCCGCGAGATGTAAAACGACCCGCCTGCCACCGCCAGCACTTGGCCCGTCTCGTCGAATATTTGCGCCTCGGTGACCGCAAAGCGATTGCTGCGCCGAATCACGCGACAGTCGGCGGTGATGCGCCCGCTCTTGGCGGGCAGCAAGTAGCGAATCGAAGACTCGACCGTCGCCGTGCGTTCGTCCGGCGCCAACAGCGTCTCGACGGCGATGCCCATTCCCGTATCGGCGAGGGTAAAGGTGACGCCGCCGTGCAGCACGCCATAGGGATTGATGACTTGCGACGTGACCGGCGCCGAGATACGGCAGCGCCCTTCCGCCGCGCTTTCCACTTGAACCCCCAGCTCTTGGAGAAAGGGGACCTTTTTGTGGAGCGGTTTAAAGTCGCTCACTTGCCCTCGAACTTTGGCGCGCGTTTTTCCATAAAGGCGCGCACGCCCTCTTTGTGGTCCGCGCTCATCATACACGTCGTTTGCGCCCGCGCCTCGAAATCAAATTCGTCGGCGAGCGAGCGCGCTAAACTTTCCAGCACGCCCTCTTTGGTAAAGCGGATGCCGATGGGCGGACCCGCCGCCAGTTTCGCCGCCAATTCGTCGGTGGCGTTGTCCAATTCTTCCGCCGCAGCAACGCGCGTGACCAAACCCTCTCGCGCCGCCGTCTCGCCGTCAAACACCGTCCCCATTAACAAAATTTCCATCGCCCGCGCCGGTCCGACAATGCGCGGCAAAAAGTAGGTCACGCCCGCGTCCGCGCCGGTGAGTCCAACGCGCGCAAAGGCAAAGCCCATCCGCGCGTTCGCCGCCATCACGCGCAGGTCGCACGCCAACGCCAAGCCCACGCCGCCGCCGAACGCGTCGCCGTTGATGCGCGCGATGACCGGGATCGGCAAGCGATACATTTCGCCAATCGCTTCCAGAAACGCGCGCACCGCGCCTTCGACCTCTGCGCGCGGCGACGCGTGCAGCCGTTCGAATTCCGCCATATCCGCGCCCGCGCAAAAATGTTTCCCCGCGCCGCTCACCACCAGCGCCCGAACCTGCGGCGCGGCGCGAATTTTCTCCATCGCCAGAGCCAGTTCGCGCCCCATCTCCATCGTCATCGCGTTCGCGCGGTCCGGACGATTCAACGTCAAGCGCGCGATTGCGCTCTCGCTTTCTAATTTCAGCGTATTGTATTCCATTTACCCCGCCATCTTTTCTCGCAAAAATCTCTTTAGCACTTTGCCCGTCGGATTGCGCGGCAGCGGTTGGTCGGTTACGACGAGTTTCTTTGGAATTTTATATTTTCCCAGTTTGCCCGTGCAGTGCGCGACCACCTCGTCGAGCGTGAGCGCTTGTCCTTCTTTGAGTCGCGCGACCGCGCATACCACCTCGCCCCAATCCGGGTCAGGGGCGCCGACGACGGCGACTTCGGCAATCTGCGGCAGGGAAACTAACACATTCTCGACCTCCGCCGGATAAATGTTCTCGCCGCCGGAAATAATCATGTCTTTTTTCCGCTCGACGATATAAAGATACCCTTCTTCGTCGTACTGTCCGAGGTCGCCCGTATAGAGCCAGCCATCCTTTACCATTGCGGCGGTCGCGTCAGGATTATTCCAATATTCGCGCATGACGTGCGGACCGCGAATGACGATTTCGCCGACAATGCCGTGTCTAACGTCATCGCCCTGGTCGTTGACGACGCGAATATCGGTGTGAAACATCGGCAAGCCGGTTGACCCCGCTTTCTCTAACGCGCGTTCCGGTCCGAGCACCGCCGCGCCGCCGGAACATTCGGTCAAGCCGTACACTTGCTGAATCGCAATGCCGCGCTGCGCCCACGCTTGAATCAACGGCACGGGCACTGGCGCGGTGCCGCACAACGCCCAGCGCACTGATGAGAGGTTGAAATCTTTGAACGTCGGCACCTGGAGCATAAAGTTGAGCATCGCCGGCACGGCAAGGAACGAATTGACCTTGTGTTCTTGGACGGTCTTGAGAAAACCGCCCGGGTCGAACGCTTTCATCAGCACGGTCGTCGCGCCGACATGAATATTAATCACGACATAAATCAGCGCGCCGATGTGAAAGAGCGGCAGCGCGACCAGCACGCGGTCGCCCGTGCGCCAGTCGAGACTGTGCGAGACGGTGCACGAATCAAAGAACAAGTTGTTGTGCGTGAGCGTCGCGCCCTTTGGTCTGCCGGTGGTCCCGGCGGTGAACATGATGACCAGCGGGTCGTCGCCCGCGCCTTCTGTCGGCGGCTCGTCAGTGGATGCCGCTTCGAGCAGCGCGGGGTAACTGTGGTCGCCAGCAGGCGCCTCGCCGCCGACGGCGACATAGACGCGAACGGGAATGTCGCTCCGGATAGCGGCAACGGTCTGCGCGTACTCGGGTCCATACGCGAGCGTGCCCATGCCTGCATCTTTGACGATAAAGGCAAGCTCGGGCGGCGCAAGTCGCCAGTTGAGCGGCACGACGATGGCGCCGATGCGAGCGAGTCCAAAGAAACATTCGAGGAACTCGGGCGAGTTCATCATCAGCAAGCCCACGCGGTCGCCGGGCTTGACGCCGAGTCCCACGAACGCGTTGGCGGCGCGGTTCGCGCGATCGTTCCATTCTTGATACGTGAGCTCGCGCTCCTCAAAAATCAAGCCGGGTTTGTTTGGTTCCAGCCGCGCGCGCTTGGCTAGGAATAAGCCGATGTTCGTCTGCATGATGCGCCTCCTTTTTGATATTTACTTGATTCCAAACACCTGTATTGCGTTGTCGCGGAGCAGCTTGCGCTTTACCGCGGGATCGAAACCTAATTCATCTATATCCTCCAGACAGCGTTCAAACGAGATGAGCGGATAGTCCGTCGCCCACAATACTTTGTCCTGCCCCCAGCCGCGCGTAAATTCCACGAACGATTCGGGCCAACGTTTCGCCGGACGCGCCGATGTGTCAATATAGACGTTCGGATGTTTCCACGCGAGAATCATCATCTCTTCGTGCCACGGCTGCCCCAAATGCGCGCCGATGATTTTCAGTTCGGGAAATGCCAGCGCCACTTCGTCCAGATAAATCGGGCGACCCGCTTCGGAAGGGAGCAGGGGACCGGTATGCCCCACTTGCAGCGCGACGGGGATGTTCAACTCGCAGCATTTGGCATAAATGGGCCAATACGCGCGGTCGGTCGGCGGCAGCCCGCGCACGCCGTCGCCATAGGCGTAAGGTTCGAGCCGCAAAGCAATCAGCCCGAGTTCGTTCACCATCCGCTTGATCTCGTCCAACACTTGCATCGGTTTGCCGCGCGGGTCCACCGTGCCGCAGCCGACGAATTTTTTGGGATACTGTTTCACCCACGCCGCCACCATGTCGTTCGTCACTTGCACGCCTTGATAAACAAACGCCGACAACACCGCCATGTCCACGCCGGCCGCGTCCATCTCTGCCAGCATCGTCTCGATGCTCATCCCCTCCAAAATCCCCGCCGGCGCGCGATAGCGGTCAAAGACGTGTCGGAACTCGGGGGGCCAATGTTTTGCCGCCTCTGGCGTGATGCACGATGCCCATGCGTCAATCGCGCCGATTGGAGATTGGGGATTGGAGATCGTAGATCGTAGATCAGAGACTGGAGATTCGCTCATTTGTCAATTGCCTCTCTAGCATTTGTTGTTACCTGGCCATTGTTCACGCCGCTCATCTGCGAGCGGAGATTACTGATTATTAGCCAATCGCCTCTTTGGCAATAATTTCGCGCATAATCTCGCTCGTGCCTGCGCCGATGCCGAACGCCGCGACGTCGCGATAAAAGCGACAGACCGGATATTCTTCCATGTAGCCGTAACCGCCGTGCAGTTGCAAAACCGTTTCCGCGACGCGCTTGACGAGTTCGCACGCGTACAGTTTCGCCATCGAAACTTCTTTTTGCGCGGACGCGGTGCGATTCAAGCGGTCACAGGCGAAATAGGTCAACTGGCGCGCCGCTTCCATCTGCGTCAGCAGATCCGCCAGCCGATGCCGCCACGCTTGATGCCCCACGATGGGCAGCCCGAACACCTCACGCGCGCGTCCATAGTTGAGCGCTTCTTCCCACAACGCTTGCATGATGCCATTCGCGAATGACGCCAGGACCAAGCGTTCGCCCTGAAAAAGTTCCATCACGTACGCAAAGCCGCGCCCTGGTTCGCCGACCAGATTGCTGACGGGCACGCGCACGTCTTGAAAAAAGAGTTCCGCGATGTCGGAAGAATGGGTGCCCATTTTTTTCAAGGCGCGCCCCACGCTGAAACCTTTGGCGTCGGTCGGCACGAGAATCAAGCTCACGCCGCGCGCCCCTTCGCCGCCGGTGCGCGCCGCCAGCGTGATAAAGTTCGCGCGCGTGCCGTTCGAGATGAACGTTTTGGAACCATTGATGACCCAATCGTCGCCGTCGCGACGCGCGGTCGTGCGAAGGTTCGCCACGTTCGAGCCGTGTCCGGGTTCGGTGATGCCGAGCGCGGCGATTTTTTCTCCGGCAATCGCGGGCGCGAGAAATTCGCGTTTTTGTTCCGGCGTTCCGTATTTGTTAATGACCGACGTCGCCATTTCGCTTTGCACGAGCAAGCCCACGCCGACGCCGAGACTTTGGCAGCGCACCAGTTCCTCGCACAGAACCACAGTGTACCAATAGTCGAGACCTTGTCCGCCGTACTCGACCGGAAATCGCAAACCGAGATAGCCCAATTTTCCGAACGCGCGGAAAAGTTCGTTGGGAAACATCCCGGCTTGTTCCCATTCGTCCGCGTGCGGTTTCAATTCCTTTTCCACAAACGCGCGCAGGGTCTCGCGAAAAAGATGATGTTCCTCGTCGAAATAGACGCTCTCGATTTTCATTTTCCCGGCTCCTGCAAATACCGCTCCAACAGCGCGCGTACGCGCGGCGGAATTTTTTTCAATTCCAGCGTCTTGACGTCAAAGCAGATATGCACTGATTCGCCTTCGGCAAGCGCCTCTCGAGCGTCGGCGCGCAGAACTTGATGATAAAAAATCGCGCGGCGGCTTTTCACTTCGCTCATCCACGAGCGCACCGTAATAATGTCGCCAAAGCGCGCCGGAGCGCGATAGCGCACCCGCAATTCCGAAAGCGGCATGAACACGCCTTCCTCCGCCAACTGCGCGTAATCCGCCGGATGCCGCCGCATATACTCGTGCCGCGCCTCTTCGAACCAAATCACATAACTCGAATGATGCGCGATGCCGAGCGGATCACATTCCGAATAACGCACCGGAAATGTGACGCTAATAATGTTCGTCGTCTCCACCGCGTCGCCGCCAGCTTTATCGTTCATTCCTTCACTCCGTTCAGGACATGCCCTTCATCCCTCATCGCTCACTCCTTCCCCGCCACCCACCAACACCCCAACGCCAACGCCGTCAGCAATCCATCCACAATAAAATTCAGCAAATAAATAAACACCGCCGCGTCGGTCAAAAAAAACCACAGCGAGGTCAATGAACTCGTCGCCTTGCCCAACGCGAGGAGCAGCATCATCACGCGATTCTTGCGCGGGTCGCGCGATGCCAGAAACGCCAGCGCGGTCACCAGCGCCATGTACGCGACGCCCAAACTCAGCCACAGTTTTGCGCCCGTCGGCGGCGCGGGCGCGAACGTCCCCACCCGCGCGCCGAGCGCGTCTCCGAACGCCAGCACAGCATCCGGCGCAAAGAGGAACAACAAGCCGACGACGGCGAACGAGACCGCCAGCGCGCGCATGATCCATGCGATTATTTTTTCTGATTGCTTCATGCCTGTGTTTCCAAAATTTTGCGCGCCACGCGCGTCGCCAGCGCCATAATCGTCATTTGCGGATTGACCGCCGTCGAACCCGGCATCAAACTCGCGTCCGCGACGTACAAGCCCGGCACATTGTGGACGCGCCCCTCGCCATCCGTCACAGAGATGCGCGGATCGCTTCCCATGCGGCAAGCGCCCATCGGGTGATACGCGGAAAGTTTCAAGTCGCTCGCGCGCCAGCGTCCTGTCGTAACATGTTCCACTTCGGACGCGGAACGCAGAACCGCAAGCCCCGGCAATCCGGGATATACCTCGCGCGCTCCGGCGGCAAAATACAACCGCGCCGCCAACGCAATCGAATCGAGCACGCGCCGCCGGTCCACATCATTCAGGTTGTACGTGATTACCGGGCTGCCGCCCACTGCACGCACGCGCCCCGTTGTTGTGTCCGAAACGACCGAACCGAGCGCAGCCATACGATTGTATTGTCCCAACCGTTCTTTGAGCGCAGACCCCACGCCCGGCACCGCGCCTGCGCTGTAACCCACGCCCGGCGGCGGAAACGTCGCCAGCAGCAAATAGCCGTCATCCAGCCGCGCGTCCACCGCATACGACTGCATCACGCCTTTCCAGCCGAATAGCTCCTCATCAAACAATGCGGTGACGCCGCTGCCGGGATGAATATGCAAATTGCGTCCGACCTGACCGCCGCCCATTCCGCTCCGCATGAGCAAGAGCGGCGTGTAAATCGCGCCCGCCGCCAGCACAACGCGTTTGGCGCGAATCGTAAGCGTGTGTCGCCGCGCGCCGCGTTCGTCGAGCAAACCCGCGCGCACGCCAACCGCCTGTCCATTCGCCGTGATAATTTTTTCCGCCCGCGTCCCGGCATAGATTCGCGCGCCCGCCGCCGTCGCGCGCGGCAGGTAACTCAAGTGCATCGCCTGCTTGGCGTCCAGCGGACAGCCGAACGCGCACTCGCCCGAACCGTGACAATCGCGCACTGGGCGCGCGATCGGACGATGACTCAAGCCAAGCTGCTCCGCGCCTTGACGCAAAATCTCGCCGTTGCGCCCCATAATATCGTCGCTCACCGGCGTCACGTTCAACGCGCGCTCCACGCGCTCGAACAGCGGCGCCATTTGTTCGGGATTCAAATCCGCCAACCCCGACTCTTTTTGCCATTCGGACAACACCCGCTCCGGCGTCCGAAAGCAGGTGCCAGAATTGACCACCGTCGTCCCGCCGACCACCTTGCCCATCGGCAGCGAAATCGGCGGCGCGCCGAGCGTCGTCGTCAGCCCGTTGTCGCGATATAGCCGCACGACGCGGTCCATCGCCGGAGATTGAAAATCCGCGCGGCTCACCGGCAAACCCTCTTCGAGAATAATTACCGACAGCCCGCCCTCTGCCAGTTCGGCGGCGACCACCGCGCCGCCCGCGCCCGAACCGACGACGCAAACATCCGCCGCGTCCTCTACATCCCGATTGCCCTCCGCGCCCATCACGCACTCGAGCCGTCCAGCGGCAGCCGCGCGTTCGCCAGTCACCGGTTTGTACGGCTTGCGGTCATAGCCGAGCAGCGCGGCGACGCGCTCGTCGGTACAGTACGCCATGACCGCCAGCGCCTTGAGCCCCGACACCATTTCGCGCGTCAGCGCAAAACTGCTCGCCTCACACGCCGCGAGGTGCTGCTGCTGCGCCTCGGGCGAGAGCCAACTGAACGGACGCAGATGCCGCGAAGCAAGCGGCGAAAGTTCGAGTCCAGCGAGCAGCGCGCCGACAAGCCGCCGTGAAAAGGGCGAAAATTCGGCGACAACCCGCGTCAGTTTTTCGCCAACGCGCGCCTCGTCCGCGCCCGGCGCGACGAGACCGCCCGGCGGCAAAATGGCTTGAGCAAAGGCGGCGAGCAGCGTTCGCTGATGAGGGCTGACGCTCATAATCTCTCTCCGTGGCGAGACATTACCGATGACGGCGCGCGACGTTCCAGCCCGGCTGTGCCTTGCGCCCGCGCGACAAGTTGACCCTCTTGCCAAATCTCCAGATCCCCCACCAACGTATTTACGATGCCATTCCCCAAATCGCCATACTCGCGCCCTTGCGCTTTCAAGGTGATGGGTTTAGCGGTCAAGGAGCGAAAGCGAATTTCAAAATTTTCCGGCGCGCCTTTTTGCTCTGCAATTGCGGGCGGCGAAATGATGAGCTGACGCGCATTGCCCTCACGTAGATAAAGATACGCCAATGGCAGACGGACGGGGATGCCCCATAGATTCGAGCGCGACACTGTACATTCGACCGCGATGTCGTCGCGGTCAAATTGATTCGCAGACACCCACCACCATTCGGGCAATAGTTGTCGTCCCCAATAATGCGAAAGCATGCCCGGCGCGCGGTCGAGTTCAACGCGCTGCGCGCCATATTCAATCCACCCGCTGAATTTGGCGCGCGGCGCGCTGACAATGGTCAGGTCGGTCATTCGCAAGAGCCGCGCGGGAAAAATATCGGGTTCGATTCGTTCGTCGCCGCAATCAATGTCCAGCGCCCACGCGACATCGCCCAAATGTCCGATGGTGCGCCGCGTGGAGATGAAATTCTGCTCGAGCATCGGCGCGGGCAAATTATCAAACAACACCGCGCGCTGTTGAGGCGAATGAATACTGACGCGCAGCACATGCTCGTTCCGCCTGCGGCGCGCAATCCAATCCACCAAGAGCGCGACAGAACCCGCGTTCACCTTAAAGAACCAATACTCGAGAGCCGCAGAGGGATGAGGAGTGAGCATGGGGATTTTTGATTTTTGATTTGCGGTTCAGTGTGATAGTGCGATAGTGCGATAGTGCGATAGTGACGATTGGCGATTTCCAATTTCCAATTTCCAATTTCCAATCTCCAATCTTCAATTTCAGATTTTCAACAACGCGCGCGCCTCGTTCGGCGTCGCGATTTCGCGCCCGATGTCGCGCGCCAAACGAATCATCTTTTCCACCAACTGCGCGTTGCCGCTCGCCAAGACGCCGCGTTCGAGGTAAACATTATCTTCGAGTCCGGTGCGGACGTGACCGCCCATTGCCATCGCCAGCGCCGCCATCGCCCAGTGCGCCCGTCCGCCGATCGCGCTTACGAGCCACAACGCGTCCGCCGGCAAATTTTCGACGAGATGCAAAAGATTTTTCGGCGTCGCCGCCGTCACCTGACCGTGAATGCCCATCACGAAATTGATCCAGAGCGGATCGCTCAACCACCCCTGCTCGCGCAAGATTGCGACATTGTTCAACATCCCCGCGTCGTACACTTCGAGTTCCGGGCGCACGCCGTTTTCCAACATCGTCCGCGCGATAATCTCCATCTCGGCATAAGAAATCGGCATTGTAAAATCGCGCGCCCATTTTTTCTTTGCCGCGTCGTATCGTCCGACCATCGCCGCGCCGACGCTGAACGACGCAATCTCTGGCTTGAGCTCTGGCACAACCGCGATGCGTTCAGTCAGCGGTAGTCCGGCAATCGCGCCGCCGGTCGTGAGATTGATGACAACATCGCAGCCCGCCGCGCGGATTCCTTCGACGATGCGGCGAAAAATTTTCGCATCCGAAGTCGCCTTGCCGCGCGCGTCGCGCGCGTGAAGATGAACGATTGCCGCGCCCGCGCGCCAACATTCAAGCGCCTGCTGAATAATTTCGTCCGGCTGTTCGGGCAGCTGCGGATTCGCCGCTTTGCCTTGCTGCGCGCCGGTCAGCGCGGCGGTGAGAATCAACTTGTCCAAATTATAACCTCCACAGTGAGCAGAGGGGCAGAGGAACAGAAGCGATAATTCTTCTCCGCTCCCCTGCTCTCCACTCACTTCATCGCGCCTTTCGTATCATCAACCACGGCTCTGGCTTGGCGATCATATTCACCAGTTTTCCCAGAACGCCGTCGTAAATTTTAAACAACTCAGCTCCGCTCTCTCGTTTCAGATACCCGCACTTTACGGCAAACTCCAGCCACGTTTGCGTCTCTGCCGCTTCCGCCTCAGCATCGTTCAGTTTATTGACGAATGATTTCTCGTACCGCCGTTTCCGCCACGCTTCCGCAAGATTCGCGCATACCGACCGCGACGACCGCCGAATCTGATCCGTCAGCGAAAAACGCTCCTCTATTGGAAACGTCTTTGTCACATCGAAAATCTTCATCGCCGCTTCGAACGCCAACTGATAGACCTCCAACTCCCGATGACTCCTGATCGGCTTACGCTCATCCATCTCGCCCGCCTCCTTTTGACTCTCCTCTGCCCCTCCGCTCCCTTGCTCCTCGCGCTCTCCCTACTCCCCAAATCTCGCCTTCCTCTTTTCCAAAAACGCCGCCATCCCCTCGCGTTGATCGCGCGTCGTCCAGTTGAGCCCAACCGTGTTGATTGAAAAATCAATCGCCGCTTCGAGGTCGGTCGTCATCCATTTGTGGATGATGTCTTTTTGCGCCGCGAGCGCGCGCGGACTGAACGCCGCGAGCTCTTGCGCCCACCGATTCACTTCAGCGCCAAGTTCAGAAGCAGGGACAACCGCGTTAATCAACCCGCGCCGTTCCGCTTTGGCGGCGTCCCAGTTGCGCCCGGTGAACGCGAGTTCGCGCGTGTTCACGATGCCAATCGCTTGCGGCAAAATCGCGGCTTCGACAATCGCCGGAATCCCGCGCTTTATATTCGGCAGTCCGAATTGCGAACGGTCCGACGCGATGAGCAGGTCGCACGAAATCGCCAATTCGAGTCCCGCGCCCAAACACAAGCCGTCAATCTGCGCGACGATTGGTTTTTCCAAAACGCGCAGCGCCCCAAACGTCGCGTGCAGTTCTTGGCCGATTTGCCGCGCGCCCCACGCGTCGAGGTCTTTGACGTACGCCACGTCAATCCCCGCGCTAAACGCGCGCGCCGATGCCGAGTCCACCACCACAACGCGCAGCGAGGTATCCCGCGCGATTTCATCCAGCGCCGCGCGAATCTCGACAAGCATCGCGCCGTTGAGCGCGTTCAACGTCTCGGGACGATTGAGCGTGAGGCGCGCGATAAAATTGTTTCGTTCGAGGGTGATTGTCGTGAATGTCATTTGCGGAAATTTGTAAAATGAATTATATTCACTATATGAGTATAATTCATTTTTGGGTAGAGTCAAGTTAAAAAATGCAGCCAATCACGATTTTGGGCGTTGGACGAACGGATTATGCTCCAAAACCCGGCGTCTCAATTCCAGAGATGGTTCACGTAGCGACGCAAGCCGCGCTCGCCGATGCCGAATTGACGATGCAAGATGTGGATGCGCGCGTCACTGCGTCGGTGGATTTGTGGGACGGACTGACCGCGTCGAATATCGCCATCACCGAAGTCGTCGGCGCGGTCATGCAGCCCGAGGCGCGCGTCGCGGGCGATGGCTTGCTCGCCGCGTGTCACGGCGCAATGTCCATTCTCGCGGGCGCGTACAACGTCGTCCTCGTTGTCGCGCACTGCAAAGGTTCGATGGGTGATTCCGCCGCCATCTCAAATTGGACTTTTGACCCTATCTATCAACAACCGCTTGGACTGGACGATGCTGCCGCTGCCGCATTACAAGCTTCCGCCTTTTCCCTTCCCCCTCCACTCGAACGTCCTCCCGCCGACGGCGCAGCGGCGGTCATCCTCGCGCGCGCATCCGAGACAGACCTTTCGGGTTTTCGGAGACCCGAAAGGTCTCTCGCCTTAAACCAAATAGTAAACCGCCTTAATCCGCAGTTGATTGGAATGGGTTGGGCGCTCGACGAACATTATCTGGGCGACAGAGATTTGACCGACGCGCCGGCGTTACGCGATGCCGCGCGCCGCGCGTTTTCAATGGCGAAACTCAACGACCCCAAACGCGAACTCGCGTGGGCAGAAATTTCCGAGCATTTCGATTATCAACGCGTATTGTGGGCGCGCGCGCTTGGGCTAGCCGATTTTTCAAATCTCAATTTGTCGGGCGGACTCGCGCGCGGTGTGCCGCCGTTTGTCGCTGGGTTGGACCGTTTGATTGAAATTGTTTTGCGTTTGCGCGAAAAACCGGGGACCGCGCTCGCGCACGGTTGTTGGGGTCCGTGCGGGCAAGGTCAAGCCGTCGTAATAGCGGATAGTGCGATAGTGAGATCGTGCGATAGTGCAATAGTGAGATAATGAGATAGTGCGATAGTGGCGAGTTGCGAGTGGCGAGTTGTGATTTGTGATACACGATACGCGATATGAGAAACACAGCCATTATTGGCGCGGGACAGACAAAGCACGTCAAAGCGCGCGATGATGCGAGTCAAGCCGAACTCGTGCGCCAAGCCGCGACGCGCGCGCTGGCGGACGCGGGCATCACGCTGCGCGATGTGGACGCGGTCGTGCTGGCGAATATGGAATTGTTCGAGGGACGCGCGCTGCCGGAAATGTGGGTGGGCGAAGGCGCGGGCGGTTATCTCAAGCCGACGCTCAAGATTGCGACGGGCGGCACGTCGGGAACGTCGGCGTGCATCGCGGGTTATCATCAATGCGCGTCAGGATTATTCGACATTGTGCTGGTGGTCGGCTGGGAGAAACATTCGGAGGGCGCGACGCAAACGGGAATGGCGCTGGTGGACCCGCTGTGGGACCGCAGCGTCGCATCGGGCGCGGTGGGAAATTTCGCGCTCTCGATTTCGCAGTACGCTGCCGAACGCGGCGTCACGCCGACGCAAGCCGCAAAGGTCGCGGTCAAAGCGCGGCGCAACGCGGCGAAAAATCCGTACGCGCATTTGCAGATGCCGGACCTCACCGTCGAACAGGTGCTGAATTCGCGGATGTTGGCGGACCCCGTTCATCTGCTCGACATGTGTCCACAATCGGACGGCGCGTGCGCGATTGTGTACGCCGCGCAAGGCGTCGCGGAAAAATTGTGCGCGCGCCCGGCGTGGGTGCGCGCCGCCGTGACGCGTCACGACCAACCGTACATCGGCGATTTGGACCGACGCTTGGTTACGATGCGGACGCTGCGCGATGCGGCGCGCGCAGCGTATCAACGCGTCGGCATCACCGAACCGTTGAAACAATTTGACGTCGCGGAAATTTACGAGCCGGTGAGTTACGCGGAACTCGCGTGGTACGAAGCGCTGGGTTTTTGCGCGGAGGGCGACGCCGGAAAATTGATTGACGACGGCGTGACCGAGATGAGCGGCGAGCTGCCGGTGAATCCTTCGGGCGGTGTCTTGTCCACAAATCCGGTCGGCGCGTCGGGAGTCATTCGCGTCGCGGAAGCCGCGCTGCAAGTGATGGAGCGCGCGGGCGCACATCAAATCCCCGACGTTCGTCTCGCGTTGGCGACCGGCTATGGCGTCTATGCCTGGAGCGACGTAATCATCTTGAGCGCAGACAAATGACTGAACTGTTGAAAATTTCGCACACCATGACCCTCGCGTGGCGCTATGGCGCGAGTTGGTATTTTGCCGAGTTCATTCGCGCGCTGCGTGACGAACAACGTTTGCTCGGCTTGCGCTGCCCCATTTGCAGGCGCGTCTATCTGCCGCCGCGTCCGGTCTGTGGTAACTGCCACGCCGAATTGCGCGAGTGGGTCGAGGTCAAGGACAGCGGCACGGTGCGCGCGTTTACCATCGTTCACACGCCAATCATTGACCCAACCACCGGGCAGCCGCGCCCCACGCCTTATGGCATGGCGTTGATTCAACTCGACGGCGCGGACACGACGCTCAATCATTATCTTGCCGAGAACGACCCGGCGAAATTGCAAATCGGAATGCGCGTCCAAGCCGTATGGCGCGCCGAACGCAAGGGGACGTTGAACGACATCGCGCACTTTGCGAGCATATCGCCAATCGCGGAACGCGACGCGCAAGCGGCAAGCTCGCAAGCTTCAAGTTCCAAGCTCCAATCTCCAATCTCTAATCTCCATTCTCCAATCTCCAATCCCCAATCTCTTTTCATCACCGCCGGAGTAAATCTTTCGTTCAATTATGCGGCGGGAAAAGCGGCGAGCCGTTTCTTGATTGCGCTGCGCGACGAGAAAAAAATTTTCGGGGCGCGCTGTCCGTCATGTCAACGCGTGCTCGTCCCCGCGCGCTCTTTTTGCCCGCGTTGTTTCGTGGATACGAGCGATTGGGTCGAGGTGGGACCGAACGGAACGCTCGGCGCATTTGCCGCGACGGACAATCTTGCGTTTGCGCTGATTCGTCTCGATGGCGCGGATACCGCGCTCGTACATCGCGTCAATGTGACCAATGCCGATGAACTGCGAATCGGTCTGCGCGTCGCGCCCGTCTTTGCCGAAACGCGGCGCGGACACATTCTCGATCTTGCTTATTTCCAACCAGCGTAGGGCAAGTTTGTAACTTGCCCTGCGAAGCGTGACACAATACATCACAGATTTGTCTTTGGGACACAGATTTCTGCGACGCAGTTCGTCGCCATTTCCACAGATAAATGCGACGAACTATGTCGTCGGAATCTGCGTTCTCTGTGGCATCTGTGTCCCAATTAAGAGAGCATGACTATGCCCATTCGATTCGAGACCCAACAACGCATTGTCGTCATCACCATAGACCGCCCTCAAGTTCACAACGCGCTGGATTTGGACGCGAGCCGTGAACTAGGCGAAGCGTGGACGCGCTTTCGCGACGATCCGGAACTGTGGGTTGCGATCGTCACCGGCGCCGGGGACAAGGCTTTTAGCGCGGGCGCCGATTTGCGCGCGCTTGGCGAATTTTATCGCGCGCTGACTCCGCTGCAGCGACGGCAGCGCGGCGAAACGCAGCCCGGTGTGGGCGGATTGACTCGCAATCTGGAGGTGTGGAAGCCAATCATCGCGGCGGTGAACGGTTATTGTTTCGGCGGCGGATTGGAACTCGCGTTGGCGTGCGACATTCGTCTTTGCTCCGAGAACGCGCAATTCGGTTTGACCGAAACGAGTCGCGGCATCATCCCTGGCGCGGGCGGCACGCAGCGACTGCCGCGCATTGTGCCAGTAGGTATCGCGCTCGAAATGATTTTCACCGCGAAAAAAATCGGCGCGGCGGAAGCGTATCGCATCGGGCTTGTGAATCGAGTGACGCCGCAAGCCGAATTGATGAACGCCGCCGTCGCGCTGGCGGACGAAATTTGCGCCAACGCGCCGCTTGCGGTGCAAACCGCCAAGACGGCAGTGTGGAAAGGATTGGAGCTGCCGTTGGCGGATGGATTGCGATTGGAAAATCTGTTGGGCGAACCGCTGCGTACGAGCGAAGACGCGCAAGAGGGCATCGCCGCCTTTGCCGAAAAACGCAAGCCAAAGTTTCAGGGAAAATAATGTCCAAGGTGATTCCGCTGGCGGATGCCATTCGCGCCTTTGTCCGTCCGGGCATGAGTTTGTATTTTGGCGGCGCGTGGGCGTTCCCCAACGCGGCGCTGTTTGAAATCATTCGCCAGTTCGCGGCGCGCGACCCGCGCTTTACGCTGCTGCTTTCCACCGGCGGCGCCACCTCTGCCGCCCCATTCCTCGCCGCAGGCTTGGCGCAGCGTGTCGTCGCCGCTTTTCTCGGCGATGGCTATCCTGCTCCGGGTCCGAATCCGGCAATTCAGCGCGCCATCAACAGCGGCAGAGTCACGGTGGAAAATTGGACGATGCTCACTTTTACTTTGCGCTTGCTCGCCGCTGCGCTGAATCTGCCTTTTCTGCCGACGCGCTCTATCGTCGGGAGTTCGCTCGAACATGAACTTGGCGCGCAATTTCGTTCGCTGGACGACGTCGGACTCGTTTCCGCGCTTGCGCCCGATTTGACGCTGACGCACGGTTACGCCGCCGACGCGGAGGGCAACACGATTCTTGCGCTGCCATTAGGGAGCAATGCGTTTGGCGCGTTGGCAGCCCGAGAAGGCGCAATCGTTACGGTTGAAAAAATTGTTTCGTCAGACGAAATTCGCGCGCACGCGCAAATGACGCGCATCCCGGCGCACGCCGTCCGCGCGGTGTGTCACGCGCCCTTTGGCGCGCATCCGTTGGGCTGCTTGGGATTCGACGGCGGCTATGTCGAAGACCGTCCGTTCATTCTCCAAGCTCGCGCCGCTTCCCGCGCGCAAGAGACACAGGCGGAATGGATTCAACATTGGATTCTCGACTGCCGCGACCATGCGGCGTATGTCGCCCAACTCGGACCTGAACGACTCACCGCGCTCGAAAATTTTTCGCCCGCGCCTCTGCCTTTGCTGTCTCCAACAGAAAAAATTACGGATGCTGAAAAAATGATTCTTGGCGCCGCGCGCGAAATCGTTCGCGCGGTTCGAGAACGCGGACACGGCGCGATTCTCTGCGGTCTCGGCGCGGCGCACCTCGCCGCGTGGTTGGCGGAATCACAGTTGCAGAATCAAGGAATCACGGTGACGTTGTTGACCGAAGCGGGCGCGACGGGCTTTCAACCTTTGCCCGGCGACCCATTCTTGTTCGCGCTCCGCAACGTGCCCACCGCGCCGATGCTCGCCGACACGTTGACTGTGTTGGGGATGTTTGTGGGGAGCGAACGCGCGCGCTGTCTTGGCGTGTTGGGCGCGGCGCAAGTAGACCGGCAGGGCAACCTCAACACGACGCGTTTGCCCGACGGCGGTTTTCTGATGGGTTCAGGCGGCGCGAACGATGTGGCATCCACGGCGGCGGAAGTTATCGTCGTCGCGCGGCAAGCGCGGCAACGTTTTGTCGAGCGCGTGAATTATATTACGTCGCTAGGCGCGCGCGTGTCCACCGTCATCACACAGTGGGGCGTGTATCGAAAAATAAACGGCGAGCTAATTCTCGCGGCGGTATTTGGAGGCGAATCAACAATCCAAAACGCGCGTGACGCGTGCGGCTGGGATTTGCAAGTGGCGCGCGATATCGCCGTGCTGCCGCTGCCAAATCACGTAGAGCGACAAGCTTTGCATCGTTTTGATCCACACGGAGATTTATGGCGCGACTGAGAAGTTTTCGCCGAGTCAACGACTCGTTCCCGACGCACAAAGATTTCTCGGACACAGATTCCACAGATGCCACAGATTTGCGCGAGAGTTCGTCGCCCCTATCTGTGTAATTGGCGATGAACTGCACCGCAGGTATCTGTGTCCCATTTTCAAGAGAGAGGCAAAGATGAAAGCCGCAAGATTCTATAAAGCGAACGAACCGCTCAAGCTCGAGGACATTCCCCAACCTAAACCCGGACCCGGCGAAGCATTGGTCGCCGTACATGCGGCAGGATTGTGCGGGACCGATTTGCACATTGCGCTTGAAGGGACAATACCCACCGCGTATCAACCAATCACGCTCGGACACGAAGCCGCCGGGGTCGTCGCCGAAATTGGCGCGGGGGTGACGGATTGGAAGGTGGGGGAGCGCGTCGTCGTTTTTCCGAATATCGCCTGCGGCGAATGTTACGCGTGCGTGAGCGGACGCGAAGCATTGTGCCTAAAGAGCCGCATCCTCGGCGTGCAAGCCGACGGCGCGTTTGCCGAATCTCTCATCGTCCCCGCGCGGATGCTCGTCCGTTTGCCGGAAACAATTCCATTTGAAATTGGCGCGATTCTCACTGATGCCGTCTCGACCGCGTATCACGCCGTCGTCTGTCGCGGCAGCGTGCAGCGCGGCGAAGCGATTGTCGTCATCGGCTGCGGCGGCGTGGGTCATCATGGCGTGATGTGGGCGAAACAGCGCGGGGCGGCGCCCGTCATTGCTGTAGATGTTTCGGAGGGCGCGCTGCGTCAAGCGCAAGAGGCGGGCGCCGATTACACGCTCAATCCAGTTAATGCTGACGCGCCAAAAGCGGTGAGAGCGTTGACCGACGGCGCGGGCGCGGATTGCGCGTTCGAGTTCGTAGGTCGCGCCGAGACGGTGACGACTGCGCTAAAATGTTTAAAGCGCGGCGGGCGCGCGATCGTCGTCGGCGTAGGACAAGAGCGCGTGACGCTGCCGCCATTGCAAGCGTTCGTCGGCAGCGAGTTGGCGCTCATTGGCTCGCTCGGTTTTCATCGCGCGGACCTTGAAAAAATTATTGACATGGCGGCAGCGGGTGAAATCAATGTGAGCGGTTCGGTAACAGAGACGACGCCATTAGAGGAAATTAACGCGGCGCTGCGGCGAATGGCGGAAAGAAAAGGAGAGGCGGTGCGGACGGTGTTGAGAATAGAGAATTGAATTCAACGGCGAAATACAAGATAGGTAAAAACAATGCGCGTTGAATCTTGTTCAGCATTCGCTTTATTTTTTTGAACGGCTTGTTTCGCCATCGAATCGTATGCGTGAGTCTTCGCGCCGCAGACAAGGAGCAACATGAATTCGCTGCCAACAGGGACCGTCACGCTCCTCTTTACCGATATTGAAGGTTCGACCAAACTGTTACAGCAATTGGGCGAACGCTACGCGCGCATTTTAGCCGCGCATCACGAAATTTTGCGCGCGTGTTTTGAAAAGCATCATGGACGAATCGTTGATACACAGGGCGATTCGTTTTTTGTTTGCTTTGCGCGCGCAATGGATGCGGTGAACGCGGCAGTGGACGCGCAGCGCGCGCTGCACACACACGCGTGGGACGAAAACATTCGCGTGCGCGTGCGGATGGGCTTGCACACCGGCGAGCCGACGCGCGCAGAGGACAAATATGTTGGCCTTGATGTTCATCGCGCGGCGCGCATCGGCGCGGCGGGATATGGCGGACAAATTTTGCTTTCCGAAACAACGCATGCCCTCGTCAAAAACGCTTTACCGCAAGATGTAACCGCGCGCGATTTGGGCGAACATCGTTTAAAAGATTTGCGCGCGCCCAAACGCCTTTATCAACTGGTCATCCCCGAACTGTTGTCCGATTTTCCGCCGCTCAAAACTCTCGACGCGCGTCCCAACAATTTGCCCGCGCAACTTTCGTCCTTTGTCGGGCGCGAACGCGAGCTCGACGAACTCGCGTCTCTCTTGCGGACCACGCGGCTGTTGACCTTGAGCGGCGCGGGCGGCGCGGGCAAGACGCGTTTGTCTATTCAACTCGCGGAAAAAATGTTGGACGCCTTTCCCGACGGCGTTTGGTTTATCGAACTCGCGCGCGTGAGCGACGCGGCATTGATTCCACAAACAATTGCGACGGCGCTCGGTGTGCGCGATGAAGCGGGCAATCTCGCGCAAACACTGACAAATTATCTCGAGCGCAAAACGCTGCTGCTCGTGTTCGACAACTGCGAACATTTGATTGACGCGGCCGCGCAGCACGCGGAAAATTTTTTGCGCGCCGCGCCGAATCTAAAAATTGTCGCGACGAGCCGCGAGGCGCTCAATCTCGCAGGCGAACACATTTTTCATGTGCCTTCGCTGCCGCTGCCCGACACCAAGCGGTCGCTCTCACCGGACGAGTTGTCGCAAAGTGACGCGGCGCGTTTGTTCACCGAACGCGCGACGGCGGCAAACAATCATTTTCGCGTCACGGAACAAAACGCGCCTTTGATCGCGCAAATCTGCCGCCGTCTCGACGGCATTCCGCTCGCGCTCGAATTGGCTGCCGCGCGCGTCACCACGTTATCCGTCGAACAAATCGCCGCGCGGTTGGACGATGTGTTTCGTCTGCTGACGGGTGGCAGTCGCACCGCCATGCCGCGCCAACAAACGCTCGCCGCCGCGATAGAGTGGAGCTATAATCTCTTGTCCAATCCCGAACGCGCGCTGCTATCAAGATTGTCCGTGTTCGCAGGTGGTTGGACGCTCGACGCAGCGGAGCAAATTTGCGCGGGCGATGGGATCGCGCAATTGGATATTTTGGATTTGCTCACCCAGTTGGTGAATAAATCACTCGTTATCGCGGAAAATAACGACGGCGCGACGCGTTATCGTTTTTTGGAAACGATTCGCCAATTCGCGCGCTATTGTTTGTACAAAGCGGAAGCGGTGGAATTGGTGAGCGACCGCCATCTTGAATTTTTTGGCGCGTTCGCGGAAACGGCGCGCGCGCAATTACGCGGACCCGCACAAATCAGATGGCTCGAACGTTTGGACGCGGAACACGACAATTTGCGCGCGGCGTTGCTGTGGGCGCTTGCGGATAATCCGACGCGTTCGGCGCAAGCATTACGGCTGACGGGCGCGCTGTGGATGTATTGGGATACGCGCGGCTATTTCCAAGAAGGTTTGAATTGGAGCGAACGCGCGTTGGCGGCGAGCGCGGTGGAAAATTCCGCGCGCGTGCAAACGTTGATCGGCGCGGGCGGCGCAATTTCGCGCTTGGGCAATTTGGCGCAGACAACCGCGTATGGCGAACAAGCGCGCGCGCTGGCGCGCAATATTGGCGATCCGCGCGGTGAAGCGGAAGCGACAATGTATTTGGGATTCATCCATTTGCTCACCGGCGATACCGCGCGCGCCGATGAATGGTTGAATCAAGCGTTCGTGTTGTATCAGGCGGTGGGGGATGCAGACGATTTGGGGCGCGCGCAAGGACCCTTTGCGCAGCGCGCGTTGATGCAAGGCGATTACGCACGCGCGGCGGAATTGTACAAATCCAGTTTGACTCTGTTTCGGCAAGTGGGCGATGTGCGCGAGATTGCGGGCGCGTTGAACAATCTCGCGGGCGTTGTTCACACCCAGGGGGATTTTGCCAACGCGCGCGCGTACGCGCAAGAAGCGTTGGAAATGTATACCGCGCTGTCAGACAAACACGGCATTGCGACCGCGCAGCGCGAATTGGGTTCGCTTGCGTGCGCGCAAGGAAATTTCTTGTACGCGCAGCCGCAATTGGAAACGAGTCGCGCGTTGTTTGAAGAAATGGGCGACCGGCTCTGTGCATTGGAGACGGATTTGGAATTACTCGCGCTGCTGACGCGCGCAACGCAGAATGTCCAAGCCGCCGCGCTTGGCGCGCGTGTCTTACAGGCGGCGCACGTGTTGCAATGGGCGTCGGGCATTCATTTGGCGAATCATGTTTTGGCGCGTCTCGCGCTGGCAGAAGGCAAGATACAGAACGCGCGAGATTTTTTGCGCGCGGCATTTACGCAGGCGCCAACTGCGCCCGATGTGCCGACGACGCTTGCGCTGTTCGACACCGCCGCGCAGTTGGCGACGCGCCAAAATGAATTCGCGCGCGCGGCAAAATTATTGGGCGCGGCGCAAGCGCAGCGCGAAAAATTCGGCGTGCCACGTCCGCCCATCGAATCCGCCGCGGCGGAAAATTTGCGCGCGACGCTGCGCGCGGCGTTAGAGGAAAATTTTTCGTCGTTGTGGGAACAGGGATACGCGTGGACAATGGACGAGGCGCGCAAGTTCGCGCTTGAAATGTGATTTGATACGATGCCATCGGGGCGCTCCACTTCCAGACCACGCGCGTGTGCGATTTCAAGTGGGTGCCCACTATTTCCCACTATTCGCGCTCACGAGTTTTCAAGCACGCGATTTTCCCGCGCCCATTCTGCTGCTTCATGCCGCGACTCCAATTCCAATTTTTTCAGGATGGACGTGACGTGCTGTTCGACGGTACGGATTTTAATTCTCAAGGTGTGTGCGATTTCGGTATTGCTCTTGCCTTGCGCCAGTTCGCCCAGCGCCTGTTTTTCACGCGGCGAGAGGAGCGCGAACTTGGCGGCGCGCTCGCGCTGCTCCGCTTCCTGTCGCAGCAGCCGCGCCAGAACTCCGCTCGCGCCGTTTGCCAAACAGGTCAAGAGTAAAATGTCATGCGCGCCAAACGCATTCCATTGCGGACTTTCGACATTGATGACGCCCAGAATCCGCCCGCGCGTCCGCAGCGGCACGCACAGTTCAGCGCGCGTTTCCGGCATCACACAGCGATAGCGCGGTTCTTGCGTGACGTCGGGAACGACGAGCGGCGCACCATGTTCCAGCGCCCAGCCCACCACGCCTTGCCCGGGCGCGACGGTCAACGTCGGTTTCTGTGCATCGGGAATGCCATAGCCCGCCGCGAAACGCAGCAGGCCATCTTCGCCAACCAAGCCAATGCCAAACTGCGCGTAGCCAATCTCCTCTTGCACAATCTCGGCTAAGGCTTGCAGGGCAAGCGTACAGGAATCAAACTCGTCGTTGCTCCAGGCGAGGATTCGGCTCAAGACCTGCAGGTGCGCCCGCATCACCCGCATATCTTGTATCAATTCTGGCATCGGCGTTCCTCCGAAAGGGTTTTAGCAGCCAAACATTCTGACGCGGCAATTTGAATTCTACCATTCCTGCAGCAACAAAAAAAGCGTGTTGGAAGAATTTTCCAACACGCTTTGGCGGGCATCTCAAGTTAACGGTGACTGGCGATATTCTTGTACTGGTTGAACTGCGCCAGCGTCTGGGCGTTCGGCGCGCCGCCAATCATGAGCAGGGATAAATCGCGCCCGCGGGTCGCCACATACCAATAACAATATCCTCCCGTTTCCGGATCCGTCACGCGGATGGTCGTGCCCGAATCATCTTTGGCAAGCAGCGTGTCGAGTGAGAGCTCTGGCATCAGCGGCTTGGCTTTTTCACTTTTGGCAGAATCCCAAAAGTGCTGTGCTTGCTCTCTTGCCTCTTGCGCGTTCTTGAAACGATAGAGATAGTGCGCAAATTCCAATTCATCATTCACGCCGCTAAAACTATAGCCGCTTTGAAATTCACGCACGCGGGCGCCATTATACGAATTGAGTGGATGCGCCTCGTCCTTCAACGGTCCGTGCGTCAAAATTATACCGGGCGCAAAATCGGTTTTGCGGAGTGCGCTCTCTGCCAAAGGGCGCTCTTGCTGCGCCGAGACTTGTGCCATGGCAAACCCTCCCGCAAGGAGAAGGAACACGAAAGTGAGCGCGCCGAGTTTGAGGTTTTTCATGCAAGTCCTTTCCGGGACAATGCCCGATATGCTGTTCAGTTAATCCACATGGTTGCTTTGTAATTAGAGGGATTCCAGCGTTCCGGGATCTGTCCGGAAAGGCAGAAATCTTTAAATAGCCAGCATTTTGGTAACAGCAACACGGCGCGATTCGCGCCCCACCAAGACCACGTGGAAATACAACCAGACCCCGAGTTGCAAGTAGCCTGATCACGTCCTGACCCAAATAATGTGGATTGGTCCCGTTGGAGCCGCTGAACCATGCTCCATAATGACGAACCAAAGGCGGATCATCGAACGTATACGCAACTTGATACGCCCTGATAGTCTTCCAAATACCCGTTGGCGTCGACGGCTCGAACGGCGGCGCAGCATGCGCCAAGGTTGCGCTTACGACCAAGAGCGCCAACAACACCAAAATCAAGATGGAAAGTCTCATTCTGCCTCCTTGTCAGTAGATTTGCAATGATTTTAACGGGACACATCCATCCTGTCTATAGTGGATTCCCACTATTTCCCACTATCCGCGCTCACGAGTTTTCAACCACGCGCTGTTCCCGCGTCCACTGCCCCGCCTCGTGCCGCGACTCCAATTCCAATTTTTTCAAGATGGATGTGACGTGCTGCTCGACGGTCCGGATGTTGATTCTTAACGCGTGTGCAAGTGTTTGCATGAAGCGTTGGCAGATAAAGCCGCGCTCGATGCGCGACGACGATTGCCTTGTTAGAGTCCGTCGCACATTTGCAAGTACGCAAAATGATTTTGTGCGCGCGGCACAATTGTATGGCGCGGCAGAGGCGCAGCGCCAAGAATTTGGCGTGCCACGTCCACCCGTCGAACACGCGGCGGAAAATTTGCGCGCGGTTTTGCGCGCGGCGTGGGATGAGGGAGATATTTTGACAACGCCGCAAGCAAGTGAATTCGCGCTGGAGAGGCTGGCGCAATAGGCGCAGTTATGGCGCGCTCATTATCAAGTCGCGCCAGCGCGCGGGTTTGAACAGAGTAATATACGATTTCTCGATCTGCCACCCGAACAATTTTTCCCATGCGTGCGGCTTTTGTTTTGAGTAGTGGGTGTTCGAGCAATGCGCGCAATCGCTGGGGAATTTCTCGAACCCGCGCGTCAGTGAGGGCAAAGCATACGACGCAATAGTTTGCGTTTGCCGGAATACGCTGCCAGAAATCTGTTTCGTTGATTGTGACAAAGGTTGGCTGATTCTGTTCGCGTAACAGCGCGGGCAGCGCATCGTCCTTGATGATTGAATTTGGGCGCAGCGCCGGGACGTAGATGATCGCGCCGGGATACCAACGCGCTATCTCGGTATGCAAATTGCGCCCCAGTAGTTGTTCGTCGAGGACGAGCATTAAGCCGCTTGGAGTTGGAGGAGAGCTTGGATGAACTGCTTGTTGACGAGATGCATTGCCTCAAGCGCCGCCTCGCGTGTAACACGTCCTTGATAACCAATAACGATTTCGTCAAGGGTTTCACCTGCCGCGAGCCGTTCGAGCGTTCCTGTGATTTCAATCCGCGTGTATTTGAAAGTTGGGCGACCGCCACACACACCGAATGCGCGGACCACATATTGACCGAGCGGCACATAACTATATGTCTCACCGCCGACAACTTCAACAACGGTCTTGGCATCACTGTTCATAATTTCATTATAACGCGCTTTTCGGGACACAGCCGCGCCCGATAGTCTGGCGCATGCCCACTTATCCCAAAAAAAATTTCGTCACGCGTTCCACCCACTCTTGCGGATGTTCTTCGTGAACGCTGTGCCCCGTATTCGGCGCGAGCCATAATTGCGCGTTGCCTAGATGCTCTGCCATAAATTGCGCGTGCTGCGCGGGCGCGTTCACCGTGTCGTGTTCGCCTTGAATGATCAACATCGGCGTCTTGACTTGGCGCAAATCCTTTGCCGAATAATTCGGCGCGCGCGCGATTTCCCAGCCGGTGCGGTCTATCAACTCGCGCCAGTATCCAACATAACGCGACGGGTCATGCAGTTCCGCCAACTGTTCGCTCCACGCGGTCGAAAGTTGGTCCGACCAACGCCCCGTCGCGTATCGCTCAAGGTCGCCGCTCACATACGCATTCCCCGCCATCACCACCGCTTTTTTCACCATCGCGCGATGTTCGACGGTGAACACCAACGCGATGTTGCCGCCGTTGGAATGTCCGACGACGAACGCGGGCGCGCTGTTTAACGCGCGCAACAATTCCGCCAGGTCGTTCGCCAACAATTCAAACGAATACGCGCTGCGCGGGTCAAGCGTCTTGCCGTGTCCGCGCAAATCGGGCGCAATGACGCGAAAATTTTTGGCGAGTCCTTCAAGCACAGGTTTCCATTCACTCGCGCCTGTCCCGCCCGAACCGTGAATCAAGAGTAACGGCGGCGCGTCCGGCGAACCACACTCGTTGTAAAACATTCGCAAATCAGAAACAGCGACAAATGGCATAGGGATATTATAGAGGGAGCGTCAAAAATATAAAAGCGCAACGCGGCGCGGCATGTAAGGCGCGCCGATTGTTTGGCACAAAGAATAGAGTAAAATGGTTCAAAATTTCACAAAGAGAATTCGCATGGCAACTCCAAATGGCAAGCGCGCCAATTCATTTATACGCTTTGAAAATATCACAAAAACCTTTCGCGAAGGCGATCAAGAACGCGTCGTATTGCAAGGCGTGAACGCCGAAATCGCGCGCGGCGAATTTGTGGCGATTGTCGGGCGCAGCGGCAGCGGCAAAAGCACGCTGTTGAATTTGCTCGCGGGGCTTGACACGCCAACGCGCGGCGATATTTTTATCGGTGACTTGAATATCGCAAAATTAAACGACAATGACCGCACGCTGTTTCGGCGCAAGCACATCGGTTTCGTCTTTCAATTTTTCAATCTCATCCCCACGCTCACCGTGCGCGAAAATATTTTGATGACAGCGGAACTCGCGGGCTGGAAAGAATCGGACGCGCACGCGCAAGCGAATCGTTTGCTCGACGCGGTGGGTTTGCGCGAACGCGTGAATGTTTTTCCCGACAAACTTTCGGGCGGCGAACAGCAGCGCGTCGCCATCGCGCGCGCGTTGTGCGCCGACGCGGAATTGATTCTCGCCGATGAACCGACAGGCAATCTCGACGCGGAAACAGGCGCGCACATTTTGAAATTGCTCACCACCCTCGCGCGCGAAAAAAATAAAACTCTCGTCATGGTCACTCATTCGAGCGAAATAGCCGAACAGGCAGATCGAGTGCTGCGGATGGAGGATGGGAAATTGACGAGACCGGAGACTGGAGGACTGGAGACTGGAGAGCGGAGACTGGAGACTGGAGACTAGAAGTTGGAGGTTGGAGGTTGGGAATTGGGAATTGGGAATTGGGAATTGGGAATTGGGAATTGGAAACCGGAAATCCAAAAATCGAAATTCAAAATTCAAATATCGAAATTCAAAATCGAAATTCAAAATTCAAATATCGAAATTCAAAATCGAAATTCAAAATTCAAATATCGAAATTCAAAATTCAAATATCGAAATTCACCTAATCAACCCAATCACCTAATCACCCAATCACCCAATCACCTAATCTCTAATCTCCCATCTCCACTATGCACCTCACCCTCTTCAAAACCATCCTCCGCGACCAACTGCATCGTCCATGGCTCACGCTGCTGTTGATTCTTTCCGTCGCGCTTGGTGTCGCCGTCGTCGTCGCGGTGGATTTGGCGAACGCGTCGGCGACGCGCGCATTTCAACTTTCGACAGAGGTGATTGTTGGCAAAGCGACGCATCAAATTGTCGGCGGCGCGAATGGGTTTGACGATTCGGTGTATCGCAATTTGAGATTACAGGGTTTTCGCAACGCCGCGCCGATTGTGGAAGGATACGCGGGCGCGCAAGAGTTAGGCGGACAAACGATGCGCGTGTTGGGCATTGATTTGTTCGCCGAGCCGCCGTTTCGCACCTACATCACGGCGGGGACGAATGTTTCCGTTGACGCGCTCACCGCGTTTTATACGCAGCCGGGCGCGGCGCTGATTAGCGCGGAGAGCGCGGAGAGGTGGGGACTGGAGACGGGAGATTATTTGACACTCCAGATTGGAACCCACGAGAAGCGGGCACAAATTGTTGGTTTGATGCGGCAGCCGAATCAGGTTTCGTCGCGCGTGTTGGAAGGATTAATTCTGACGGATATTGCAAGCGCGCAAGAATTATTTGATTTGAATGGAAAATTGACACGCATTGATTTGATTGCGACAGACGCGCAGGCGAATGAAATCGCTGCTGCGCTGCCGGAAGGTTTGCGCCTTGTGCGCGCGTCGGAGCAAGCGGATACAGTGTCGCAGCTCACTGCGGCGTTTCAACTGAATCTCACCGCGTTTTCTTTGCTCGCGCTCGCGGTGGGGATGTTTCTGATTTACAACACGGTAATGTTCAGCGTGGTGCAGCGGCGCCGCATGTTGGGCATCCTGCGCTGTGTCGGCGTGACGGGGCGCGAAATTTTTTTGCTCATCATGAGCGAAGCCGCGCTGTTGGGATTGATTGGTTCACTCATTGGTTTGGGCTTGGGAATTTTGCTCGGACGCTTGACTGTCGCGCTCGTGACGCAAACGATCAACGATTTGTATTTCACCTTGACGGTGAGCGATGTGAACGTGGACGCGTTGAGTTTGCTCAAAGGTTTGCTGCTCGGAATTTTTTCCGCGCTGCTCGCCGCCGCGCTGCCCGCGTTTGAAGCGTCCGCTGTTCCCGCCGCCACGGTTTTGCAGCGTTCCGATTTGGAGGACCGCATACGCGGATTATTACCGCGTTTGAACATCATCGGCGCGGTGTTGATTTTTATCGGCGCGGCGATTTTGATTTTTGGGCAAAGCAATGTGGCATTGTTGTTTGGCGGAATTTTCATCGCGCTGTTCGGGCTGGTGCTGTATGTTCCTGTCGTCACGATTTTTTTGATGCGAATCGCCACCGCGACGCTTGGACGCTTTGGCTTGATTGCGCGCATGGCATCGCGGACGGTGACACAAGCATTGAGCCGCACGTCGGTGGCGATTGCGTCGTTGATGGTTGCCGTCGCCGTTGTGATTGGCGTGACGGTGATGATTGCGTCGTTTCGCTCGACGGTGGAAAATTGGCTGGCGCAAACGTTGAACGCAGATTTTTACATTACGGCGCCGCTCGCGGGTGCGAATCGCGTGGTGACGATGGACCCCGCGCTGGTGGATAAAGCGCGCGCGGTGGAGGGCGTGCAAAATATCGAAGTGTTGCGTTCGGTGACGGTGAGAGGATTAGAGACTGGGGACTTGAGACTGAATGCGACAGAGGGCGGCGTTGCGCGCGAGGCGCGGATTTTTCGCGGTTACAATGGCGATCCGAGCAAAATTTACGAACAGTTGAACGCGGGCGCGATTGCGGTTACGGAACCGTTCGCGAATAAACATCGCGTCGCGGAAGGGGATACGCTGACGTTGTTGACAGACAAGGGCGCGCAAAATTTTCCAATCGTTGGCGTCTATTACGATTATTCGAGTGACCAAGGGTCAATCTTGATGGCGCTGGATGTGTACCGAAATTTTTGGAATGACAATGCGATTTCGGGATTTTCGGTGTACGTCGCGCCGAACTATGATGTGAATCAAGTGGAAGATGCGGTGCGCGTCGCGTTAAGTGGAAATGATGTGGTTGTTCAGAGCAATCGCGCGTTGCGCGACGCCGCGCTCGTGATTTTTGACCGCACCTTTGCGATTACGCAAGCGCTGCGCGTCATTGCCGTCGCCGTCGCGTTCATCGGAATTTTGTCCGCGCTGATGGCATTGCAACTCGAACGCACGCGCGAACTTGGCACGTTGCGCGCGGCGGGCATGACACTGCGACAGTTGTGGCGATTGACACTTTTGGAAAGCGGCTTGATGGGCGCGGCGGCGGGAATTTTGGCGATTCCCGTTGGCTTGATTCTCGCGGCGATTTTGATTTACGTTATCAATTTGCGTTCGTTCGGCTGGACGATTTTTTTCACGAGCGTTCCCGAAGTGTACGCGCAGGCGTTATTCGTTTCGATTGGCGCGGCGTTGCTCGCGGCGATTTATCCGATGGTGCGGTTGAGTAGATTGCAAGTGGTAGAGGCATTGAGAGAGGAATGAGTCCAATGAAGTGTCATGATTTGCAAAGGAATGTACTACAAGCATGGGGGTTCTTGTTTAGCGAATACAATTTTCAAATCCTATCGTGCCAAGAAGCAGAACGTGAATCTGCAGTTTTGTTCGTCGAATCACCCCAGTGTCGGATGCGGTTTATGAGTGTAAATTTTGAAGATGAGTTAACAATTGATCTTGGTTCGCATACTGCGGCTCTGGATTGGAGTCCAAACGACGACTTGATACCGAGAAACAATCCAAACTGGTTTTCTATATTGGGACTCTTGGTTTATTTAGAACGTAACCCTGAAACGTTATTGGCAAATATGGGTAAAGTAAAAGATAAGAAAATGGAGCTCCCACAATCGGCAACGTTTCTTGAGCGAATGGCATATGAAGCGCGCCCACACCTCCCAAAAATATTTGGTTGGTTCAGCCAATCTCAATATGAGCGATTTCGGTTTGACTATGAAATTTACCAGTCAGGATATGGTCAGCTATAAGGTTGTGCAACCATGAATCGCATTATTGTTGGAATTTTAGCGATTGTGCTTGTCGCTGTCGCCACATTCCTATATTGGCAATCGCAGCAGCGCGCGCCTTTGGCTACTGAAATCATCGCGCTACAATCGGCACAAGGCGCGGAAGGATTTGCGCGCGTGACGGAACCGCGTGAGATGCAATTTCCGCAAGACCATGGACCGCATCCCGATTTTCAGACGGAATGGTGGTATTACACGGGGAATCTCACCGCAGAGGACGGCAGACGTTTTGGGTATCAATTAACTTTTTTTCGACGCGGGATAAAGCCGGGGGTTGTTGCCGCGCGTGATTCGGATTGGGCGACGAATCAAATTTATTTCGCGCATTTTGCGATTACGGACGCGAAAAATAATTCGCACAATGAATCGGAAATTTTTGAACGCGGCGCGGCGGGACTGGCGGGCGCGAGCGCTGCGCCCGA
>JAJTXZ010000016.1 GCA_021463195.1 Anaerolineae bacterium | reverse complement strand
TGTGAACTAAATCGGGTTCGAGACCGCGCCCCGGAAGCGTGCCGGCAATCAAATCATAATCCCACAACGGAACATTGTACGCCGCCGCGGTTTTGCGGACAATCTGATTTAGCAAATTCGATTCGCCTTCCAGACGGTCGGGTTTGGTGCCCAACACCGGAATAATGCCGCGTTCCAAACAGTAGCGCACAATCGCGCCCAGCTGACGTTCAAACTCGCGCGGAAATTCCGTATCATTCGCGCCAAGTCGAATCAATGCCACCGCCGGATTGTTCAAACGAATTTCGCACGCGAGCGGGCCTTCCTCCGCCGCGCACATTTCCACAGGCGCCCACGCGGGGTCGAACTGCGACCAGGTGTGCATACCTTTTTTCACCGCCGCGCTTGTGCGTCCCAACGCGCCCGCGTAATGGTCAATCGTCGGCTGCAAATACGCGAACTTGCCGAGCCGATACGCGCGCTGCTCGAACCCAACCATAAAGGGCGGATACACCATCGTGCTGTCACCCACTTTGGAGAACGCGCGCGCGTTACGCCCCTGCGCCTGCCCGCGCGCGAAAATAGCTCTCACATGCGCGCGCGTCGCTTCAGATAGAACCACAAGCCGTTCGATGGGAATGTCATTCAATGCCGCGATAGTGGGCTGTGGCGGCGCAGCGGTCGGAGGAATTTGCGTCGGCGCGGGCGGCGCGTCGGTAGATTCTGCGGTGGAGCTTGAAACGCGCGCGGCGCGCGTTTTGCGGATTCGCGCGACTTGGGTTGGCGCGATAAACTCTTCGAGATTTGTGCTTATGTCGGCAATGTCATAGACCAATGGAATGACAACGAGCAGCGCCAACAGCGCGGCAAAGACGGCGACGAGGACGCGAAAAAAATTGTAACGGGCGTTCGAATCCATCCGTTATAACACGCGCAATTCGCGCGCGGACACCATCATACTCTCGCCTCCGTCTTGGGTAACAACAATATCGTCTTCGATACGGACGCCGCCCTTGCCCGCGAGGTAAATCCCCGGCTCGATGGTGAATGTATTGCCCGGCGCGAGAATGCGCTTGTCGCCCTCCACAATATTCGGCGCTTCATGCACTTCCAAGCCCAAACCGTGTCCGGTGCGGTGCGTAAAATATTCGCCAAAGCCCGCGTCCGCAATGACTTGACGCGCGGCGCGGTCCACAGCTTGACATTGCGCGCCGGGTTTTACCGCTGCCCTGCCCGCTTGATTCGCGCGCAACGCCAAGTCGCAAATGTGTTTCAATTCATCGGTGACGCTGCCGATGGCGAATGTGCGCGTAATATCGCCAAAATAACCGTCCACCGCACACCATCCGTCAAGAATGAGCAAATCGCCCTTGGCAAGTTCGCGTTCGGTCGCGGTGGTGTGCGGCAGCGCGGTATTCGGACCACTCGCCACAATCGGCGCGTCGGGAATGCCGTCCGCGCCGTGTTCAAACATTAACCATTGCCAACGCGCCGCGAGCTCGCGTTCCGTTTTGCCCACGCGCACTTCAGGCAACAACGCGTCCATCGAAGTCTCCAACACCCGCGCGGCGCGCCGCATCGCGTCCACTTCCGCCGCGTCTTTGCGCATCCGCAGCGTTTCAAACAGCGGACTCGCGTCGGAAAAAGTCGCGCCCGGCGCGGCGGCTTGCAGCTGCGCCAATTCTAACGCGCGCACGCTGTAATAATCCACCGCGATCTGTTGACCGTCCAACGCGATATTTTTTTTCAGCGCCAGCCAACCCGCTTGAACCCATTCCGCGTCGTTCCACGCGTGCAATTTTAATGGAACGCGCGCGCGCGCTTGAACGCGCGGAACTTCGAGCGCCGGCACAAGCAAATGCGCGTCGGAACGCGTGACGAGCAAAAGGGTCACGCGTTCCGACAAGTGCATCTGCACGCCCGTCAGATAAAACAAATTCGCCGACGGCACAACCACCACCGCGTCAATCCCGCGCTGCGCCATCAATTCTCGCAAGCTTGCGAGCCGCGTTTCATTTAGCATATCATTCCATCCCACAATCGAAATTTCAAAAATTGAAAACGCTTAGACCCACAATCCGCCGTGCGCATTAATCACCGCGCCGGTGATATAGTTCGCTTGTTCCGAAAGCAGGAACGCGACGAGATTAGAAATATCTTCGACTTTGCCGAGCGCGCCCAATGGGATAATGCTCGGCAGTTCGCGACGGTCGGCATCCGTCGTCGCGTAAGTTTCGATGAAACCGGGGTTGACGTGATTGCAGCGAATGCCAAAGCGCGCTTCATTGCGCGCGACCGATTTGGACAAGACGACTAAACCTGTTTTGGCGATGTTGTACGCGGTCGTGGTCGGCGCGCCGCGCGCGTTTTCGGAATTGAGCGAGCCGAGATTGATAATATGACCGCGCATTTGCTCGCGCATGATGGGCAGCGCGGATTTGATGCAATAAAACGCGGACGATAAATTGCCGTTGAGTATTTCTTGCCATTCTTCAATCGAGGTGTCATACAGCGATTTCACCAGAAACGGGCCGGCATTGTTGACCAAGACATCGAGGCGTCCAAATTTTTCATGTGTTTGCGCAATCAACTGCCGCGCCCCTTCAGGCGTCGCAACATCGGCTTGCAGCGCGATAGATTGCGGCGAAACAGTTTGCGCCACAGTCAACGTTTCCTGCGCCGCGCCCGCGTCGCGTCGGTAATTGACGACCACAATATATCCATCGCGCGCCAGGCGCTCCGCGATTCCTCGTCCAATTCCTTTGCCGCTGCCCGTCACAATGGCTACGCGTTCATCCGTCATATTTTTGCTCCGTCCTATTTTTCGTCGTCCGTCATTCTAACAAAAGCGCCAGATTTTTCAAGACCCCCACACAAAAAAGGCGCGCGTCACGCTTTTGGGCGAATCGAATTCGCGCGCAGCAAATCCACAAAACGTCTCTGCGGACGTTCTTGCTAATCCGCGAATTTTGACGCGTATCCACACGAAAACCCGCCGTCGCAATGACGGCGGATTTGGATTAAAACTCAATTACATCAAAATCGCGCGCGACGCTCACCCTGCCGCGAAAATGTTGTTTCGCCGCGCGCCGCCATTTTTGCTCGCGCACTTCTGGCGGCACGTGAATCAAAATCAAGCGTTTGACGTCCGCCGCGGCAGCCGCCTGTCCCGCTTCCAGCGCGCTCGAATGGCCCTCTTTTGATTCATCCAGTTGTGTCGCCTCGTGCAATAACACATCCGCGCCGCGCGCGATTTGTACGATATGTTCATCCGGCGAAGTGTCAGCTGAATAGGCAACGCATTTGCCGGTCACGCGATTCGTCAGGCGCAGCGCGATCGTTGGCACAAAATGCTTGCTCTGCATCGCCTCGATTTCAAACTCGGCAAGCGCCAAGATCGCGCGTGGATTGACCATTAGAGTATGATATTTAATTTTAAAAAAATCGGGCCACGCGCGCGTGTCAATCGCCTTGAGCATCATTTGCGCGGCGCGCAAAGTTTCGGGCAAACCATAAATATCTAACGGTTTGCGGCGTCCCGCCATCCACGCGTTCAGTATAAAAATCGGCAAGCCGTAAATATGGTCGGGATGATTGTGCGTGAGCAAAATAGAATCAATCTCGTGCGGGCCAAGACCGATTTGCGCGAGGCGCTGCGCCGGACTGCCCGCGACATCAATCAAAATATTGATCGCCGCGCCGCGCAAGAGCATATATGTATTCTCGCGCGCCGGACCGCTCCATGCGGCGCCGGTCCCTAACAAAATTAATTGTGCCATATAACTTTTCACCGAAATAGAATGCTACGCTAACCAAAACGGCGCTTTGTCGCGCGCGGCGACCGCCTTGGGGCGGCAAAGCCACTCGAGTATAAGAGTGAACGCCGCCGCGCGCAATGGGAAAAAAGGACAGACGCCTATCTGAAACCCGCAAGTCCAACCGAGCTCAATCTTGCAAAGAATACGGCACCAACACAACCGCCACGTTCGGATGCGTCTCGAACGAAGCGCGCAGACGCTGCGCTGTGCTGCCGTGCAGCGCGCGCTCCCAAAAATGCGTCGGCACAAATTCGGGCAAGATGATCGTCACGAACGCGTCCGCGTTTTGATTGTGCAGCGCCTCGACATACGTCAGCATCGGGCGCACAAATTGCCGATAGGGCGAATCCAGCATCACCAGTTGGATATCGGGCGCATATTGCGTCATTTTTTCTTTGGTGAGCTGCGCGCGTTCCGCATCGGTGTTGACATGCACCGCGATAATTTGCGCCTTCATCGAACGCGCAAACGCCAGCGCGCGCAGCGAAACATAATTCACGTTTTCAATCGGGACCAGCGCGAATTGTTTAATCGTATTCGGCAGCAGCTTGCCCGGTTCGACGCGCAGCTTGTCCGCGACTCTGGAGTAATGCCGATAAATCGTCACAAACAAAGCGACTAGAATCGGAATGAGCAGCAACACAATCCACGCGCCATGCGTAAATTTAGTGACCGCCGCGACGATTAGAATGACCGCCGTCGCAATGGCGCCGATGCCATTGATAAACGCGCTCAGCTTCCAGCCCGGCGTCTTGAGCCGAAGCCAATGCAGCACCATGCCCGATTGCGACAAGGTAAAGGCGAGAAAGACGCCCACCGCGTACAACGGCACGAGTAGATGCGTATCGCCTTGGAAAACAAAAATCAACAGCGCCGCCATTGCGCCCAGCGCGCCGATGCCAACGGAAAACGCGAGGCGGTCGCCGCGAAATGAAAATTGATGCGGCATAAAATTGTCGCGCGCTAAAATCGAAGCGAGGCGCGGAAAGCCCGCAAAGGCGGTATTGGCGGCAACGACCAAAATACCCATCGTCGCGAATTGGAAAACGTAATACAAAATCGTGTTGCCGTAAATCATGCGGCCCAACTGTGAAACGACAGTCTCATCCAACGTAGGGTCGGTGTTGAATCTGGCGGCGAGCGTTGACGTGGCGACAATAAAGGTCGCCATAATAATTGCCATTGCGACCAAGGTCCGAGACGCGTTTTTGCTTTCGGGCGGCTTGAATGCGGGCACGCCATTCGAAATCGCTTCTGTGCCGCTCATGGCAACCGACCCCGCGGCGAATGCTGTCAGAATCAACCAATAATCCAGCGGCGCTTGCGGAGCAATGACCGGCGGGCCCGGCGGTTGAAGGAAACCAAACAGCAAACCGCTAAAACCCAAGATCGTCAACAGACCCAAACTAGCGATAAAGGCATACGTCGGAATCGCAAACACCGTGCCAGATTCGCGCGCGCCACGCAAATTTAACACGGTCATAATTCCGACAAAGAGAAGCGAAATCTCGACAGCATAGGGGCGCAGCGCGGGGAACGCCGAAGTAATCGCGTCGGTGCCGGAAGAGATGGAAACCGAGACGGTCAAAATGTAATCAATCAACAACGCCGCCGCCGCGATCAAACCGGCGTGCGTGCTGATATTTTCGCGGCTCACAATGTACGAACCGCCGCCGCTCGGATACGCCAACACAGTCTGCCGATACGAAAAGACGACGATACTCAAAAGGAGCGCAATCGCAACCGAGATAGGGATGGCAAAACCGAGTGCAGCGGTGCCCGCGAGCGCGAGCGCAATCATAATTTCGGGAATTGCGTACGCTACCGATGAAATCGCGTCAGAAGAAAAGACCGCGAGCGCTTTGATTTTGTTCAACCGCTCATGAATCTCTTGTTCGCTTTCGAGCGGGCGCCCGATGAAAAACGCTTTAAAGCCACGATAGACGCGTTGCAGCGGCGTCGGTGAATGCGATGCCGCTTCGGTGGCGACAAAGTGACCTGGGCCAACGCGTCTAAAAAAGCGGCGATGCGGTTCGCGCCGTCGCACATAGACATCGCCCGGACGCGTACCCTGTTTGATTTCCGTGACCGTTAGGTCAGGATTCACCACATTCGCGCTCGCTTCACTCGCCGACGCGGAGGACTCGGGCGATTTTGCGGGCGCATCCGCAATAGGTTCGTTATCCAACGATAACGGCGCAGGCGCGTCGGTCATTCCGGCTTCGCCTTTGACTCCATCGAGCGGCTTGCGTGATGGATGATGCGTGTTCATGAAATCCTTTCTCGAGCAAAACAAAAGCCCACGGCGAGATTTCCCGCCGGGGCCCAATTGCGCCGGACCAGGCGCGTCCCCCACAAGTTGAAAATTTTACGACTAATAACAAGTTTGTCAAAAGCTGCGCGCTTGCCGCTCACATGCGCGCCAGCAGTTCCGCTTTTTTTTTCGCGAATTCGTCCGCCGTAATCAGGCCCTCTTTATACAGCGCGTTCAGCTGCGCCAACAATACGGTGATTTCCGTCGGCGCGGGCGCAGCCACCGGCGCGGGTAGCGGGTTCTCTTCGTAACCCAGCTTTTCCTTTTCATTCAACATCGCGGTTTTGAATTTGATGGGGTCGCCAATGCGCTGAAAACGATTTATACCCAATTCGCTCGCCGTCAAAATTTCGATATCGCCGTAATCCAACATGCGCCCGATAATTGATTGCGACATACGCACATCGTTGACTTTTTCCAGCGACGAGTCAATGACATTTTTATTGATGGCGCCATCCACTTGGACCACGCGCCGATTCGTCACAATGTATTCGCGGTTGAGCCAGTGAATAAAGCCCAACATAAAACGCCCGACCGGCAACAACAACAACAGCAATATCCAATAGATTCGATTATCCGCGCTTGCGCGCTGCCACAAGACCGCGACTGTCACCAGCGCGAGCGCAATCAAAAAATTTTCCAACGCGGAGCGAATCAACACAACCCAACTTTGACGCGCTCTCAAAACGATCTGCTCATTTTCGCCCATGAGCTGCGTAACGTAATTCATGTTTCGGTATGCTCCATCGTTTCCGTTTTGGAACTCGCCGTCAAGGCAGGCAGTTGCGAACGGTGATACAGCTGCGTTGTCGCAAGATGCGCGTGGCCCAACAAACGCTGCACATCCTGCAAACTCGCGCCCGCCTCCAACCGCTGCGCCGCGAACGCGCGGCGCAGCGAATGCGGCATGACTGACGCGTCAATGCCCGCGCGCGCGACATATTGTTTTAGAATCAGCCAAACCCCCTGTCGCGTCAAGGGGTCGCCGCGCGGATTCACAAACAACGCGCCATCGTCCGGCGGCGCGCCCAGCTGCGCGCGCGCGCGCGCCAAATACACATCCAGCGCCGTCTGCGCGGCATCCGAAAGAATCGCCGTGCGCCGATGCGCGCCCTGTCCAAGTTGAAGCGTCGCGTTCGCTGCCGCATAATCCTGCACGCGCAGCGTCACCAATTCCGATACACGCAAACCCGTCGCGTACATGACTTCGAGCATCGCGCGGTCACGCAAACCCTTTGGCGTCAGTTCGGCTGGCGCATTCAACAATTCCGTTACTTGCGCGGTAGTCAAGAGCTGCGGCATCCGCTTGGTCACACGCGGCGACTCTAAATCCAAAGTTGGATTCACCGCGCTCACGCGCGTCACGGTCAAATAAAAATAAAAAGATTTGAGCGTCGCGATTTTGCGCGCGATGCTGGAGCTAGAATAGGCGCGCGCTTTTAAATCAAGCAAATAGGCTTGCAGCAACATCAAATCTACGCGCGCCCACGATGAAATATCCGGACGCGCATTCATGACAAATTGATAAAACTGTCTTAGATCATTGCGATAAGCCGCCAGCGTATTGTCCGCATAGCCCTTTTCAGCGGCGAGATATTGGATAAATCGTTCAATCAGTTGTTCCATTATGCTTGAACACTTTCCAACGCATCGCTCAGATCTTGGATCAAATCCGCGCGATGCTCAACCCCCACAGACAAGCGCACCAAGCCCGCATCCACCGCCAACGGCGAGTTGGCGACCGACATGTGCGTCATCGCCGCCGGCACTTCAATCAACGATTCGACGCCGCCCAATGACTCGGCTAACGTAAAAATTTTGGTCGTCGCCGCGATTTTTTCCGCGACGGCTTTGCCGCCGCGCGCGATAAACGAAATCATGCCGCCATACATCGGCGCGCCCGCGGGCGTCACCATCTGTTTACGCGCAATCTCGTGTTGGGGATGCGATGCCAAACCCGGATACAAGACGCGCGCGACCTGCGGCTGCATTTCAAGCCACTGCGCGACATGCAGCGCATTTTGCGAATGCCGTTCCATCCGCAGCGCGAGCGTTTTCAAACCGCGCAGCGTCAACCAACAATCGAACGGCGCCGGCACCGCGCCCGCCGCGTTCTGCAAAAATTTTAGGCGCTCGTATAGCGCGGCATGGCTCGTTACAATCGCGCCGCCCACCACATCGCTGTGTCCGGCGAGGTATTTGGTCGTCGAGTGCATAACCAAATCCGCGCCGCATTCCAACGGTCGCTGCAAGTACGACGACGCAAAGGTGTTATCCACCCCGACCAAAATATTGCGCGCGCGCGCGAGCGCGCTCACGGCGGCAATATCCACCACCTTGAGCAGCGGATTCGTCGGCGATTCAATCCACAGCAAACGCGTATTTTCGCGCAGCGCCGCGCGCGTCGCCGTCAAATCGGTCAGATCCACAAACGAAAATTCTAAACCGAACTGCGTGAACACGCGTTGAAACAGGCGATACGTTCCGCCATACACATCATCGGCGACGACGATATGATCGCCCTGTTTGAAATATAACAGCAGCGTCGTAATCGCCGCCATGCCCGACGCAAACGCCAAACCATGGCTGCCGCGTTCCAACGACGCGAGACATTCTTGCAGCGCGCTGCGCGTCGGATTATCCGTGCGCGCGTAATCATAGCCGCGATGTTCGCCCACCGCCGTTTGCGCAAAAGTGGCCGTCTGATAAATCGGCGTAATCACCGCGCCCGCCGCCGCGTCCGGTTCTTGACCGGCATGAATCGCGCGCGTCTCAAATTGCAATGTATCAGCCCAAGCAAGCTGTGAATTCATAGTAGCGCGAATTATAGTTGTGGCAGTTACGATTTGTCAAAGTGTTTGGCACGCGGATTTGGAGCGCGACCGGCGCGGAAATCATCTTGTGCATTCATTCAAATCGTTGTATCATCTGCTCGAGACGTCGCGCTGTAACGCATTCCGCTACGGCGCGCAAAAAACCATTTGGAAGGATGCCGACGCAACCGCGCGTGTTGTCTAAAGCGCGTTTCCCAAAACGCCGCCAAGCTTCAAATGCCTGTTGCAGACAATCGTTCCAGAAACATCTTGGAGGAGATGTGAAAAAATTCATACTGCTCGCACTATTGGTTGTCCTTGCCTTGACAATCATCGCTTGCGCTCCGGCGCAGCAAGCCGCGCCGACCATTGCCGCTGGCGCAAGTCAAGCTAGCACCGCCGCAGCGGCGGCAGCTAGCCAGGCGCAAACCGCCGCCGCTGGCGCCGCTACGCAAGTTTCCGGCGCGGCCACAACGGTTTCAACCGTCGCCGCTGGCGCGCAAACCGCCGTTGCCACCGTCGTCGCCCAAGCCACTAACACGCCGCCCGCGCCAAATTGCGCCAAAATGGACGGTATGCCGACAGTGAAAGCGGGCGAACTCGGTTCCCCAGACAAGCCAATCGTCATCGCGCTTGTGCCTTCGGGCGACGTGCCAACGATTACCAAAGCCGGCACCGGCATCGCCGACTGCTTGAGCCAAATCACAGGTCTCACCTACAAAATCGAAGTCGGCACGAACTTTGCCGCCTCGATTGAAGCGATGGGCGCGGGCAAAGCGCCGTTCGGATTCCTGAACACGTTTTCCGCAGTTCTCGCCAAAGAAAAATATGGCGTGACGCCGCTGCTCGTTGCGCTCCGCAACTATAAGGGCAAACTCGAAAATTATTATCAGGGGCAGTTCATCGCCAACAAAGCGTCGGGCATTAAAACCATCGCGGATTTAAAAGGCAAGACGTTTTGCTTTGTAGACCCCAATTCGACTTCCGGTTCCATCATTCCGCAAATCGTCATGAAAGCCGACGGGATTGACCCGGATAAAGATTTGAAAGCCACAGTGAACGCAGGTTCGCATGACAACGTTGCCATCGCGGTATACAAAGGCGACTGCGACGCGGGTTCGACCTTTGTAGACGTTCGCACCGATTCCAAACCCATCAAGGAAAATTATCCCGACATGGTGGAAAAGGTGGATGTGTTTTATGTCACGGACAATATCCCGAACGACGGTCTCCAGGTTATCAAAGGCGTTGACCCCGCGATTACTGATGCGACGGTGCAAGGTTTGCTCTTTATCGCGAACGACCCGGGCGGCAAAACGCTGCTGAAAAGTTTGTACAGCTATGGCGGTCTCGCCAAAGTGGACCCAACCTTTTACGACGCGTTTGAAGCGCTGCTCAAAAAAGCGGGCGTTGACCCATCCAGTTTGGTAAAATAAAAAGAATGGCAGGCAGAGACAACGATTGTCTCTGCCTGCTTTTTCCCTCACCCCCTTCCCTTCCCGATCAGAGCGAGGTGAGAGATGAGGACTTATGCTTCGCGTTGAACATCTGACCAAAGTTTTTCCCAACGGCACAGTCGCGTTAAAAGATGTCACATTTCAAGTCCCCGATGGTGAATTTCTCGCCGTCATTGGTTTGAGCGGCTCGGGCAAATCCACGCTTTTGCGCTGTATCAATCGGTTGATCGAACCGACTAGCGGCAGAATTATTTGGAATGACGTGGATATTACCGCGCTTTCGCAAACCGAAATGCGCAATGTGCGCCGTCAAATCGGTTTCATCTTTCAACAATTCAATCTCGTCAAACGTTCGACCGTCATCACCAATGTTCTCACCGGACGACTCGGCTATGTCGGCACCGCGCAATCGCTCGCGCATTATTTTTCCAAACAGGATACGGAACGCGCGCTCAACAATTTAGAGCGACTTGGGTTAAAAGAAAAAGCGTACGTCCGCGCCGATTCATTGAGCGGCGGACAGCAGCAGCGCGTTGCTATTGCGCGCGCCTTGATGCAAGAGCCGAAAATGATTTTGGCGGATGAACCGGTGGCTTCGCTCGATCCGGTGCTTTCGCATTCGATTCTCAAATATCTGGAATTGCTGAATAAAGAAGACCAGCTCACAGTCTTGTGCAGTTTGCATTTTCTCGACCTCGTGCATCGCTACGCCACCCATGCCATCGCGCTCAAAGATGGCCAAGTGGTCTTTCAAGGTCTGCCGCAAGAAATTGACGACGCGCAATTCAAAGCGATTTATGGCCAAGACGCGCAGCGCGTGAGTATCATCTAAGTTAAAAGTATAAAGTTAAAAGCTAAAAGTTGATCGTGCTTGGATTTTAGCTTTTACCTTTTATCTTTTACCTGTATCGCATGGCTCAATCAGCCAACTCTTCCACAACGCATCTAACCAAATCTCCGACGCTCGCCGCGCTCCTCTCGCTCGTCATTCCCGGCGCGGGGCAACTCTATCTCGGCGCGCGGAATGTCGCGCTCGCGATTTTTGTCGCCAGCGTCGCCTTTATTTTTTTGATTGGGTTTACGCTCGATAATTTCCGCGCGGGTAAAATTGAAATCGGCGGCGTCGAAACAAGTTGGCTTTGGCTGCTGCTTGTCGCGTTTTGGCTTTGGAATGTTTGGGACGCGCATCAACGCGCGCGCGGCAAAACGACCACGCGTCTTTTTTCGCTCGGCATTCCGATTTTGCTCATTTACATCATCGCCTGGCAAGTCACCGATCCGAATTTTGCGCGGCTGGTTACGCGTTTTTCGGACGTTCAAATTATTTTCAACGCGCTCATTCATCCGGATTTGCTGACGCGCGATACCGAAACGCAAGCCGGCGCGACGACGATCTGGGTCCCCTGCAGCGAGCCGCCGCAAACCGCCGCGCCCGAAGGCAATTCGGGGCTTCCGGTTGGGGTGAATAAAATCTGCGGCACGGTTGGCGATACGCTCGTAATGGCGGGGCAAGGTTTTCACCCCAATACCACCGGCAATGTATATTGGCTCGAATACAACGGCACGAATGAGGTGCAAATCCGCGCCGCCGGCCAACCCGTTCTCATCACCACCGATGCCGATGGAAAATTTACCGTATCGTTCGAGATTCCCGCCTTTGCGGGCCGCGAAGGGTTGGACCCCACCGCGCCTATTGCGCAAGGCATTCAAGCGCGCTTTACGCAAGAAGTGGGGCCGCTCAAGCCGAGCGAAAATTTTCAGGTGTTGGTTGGAAGCATCGCGCAAGATCCGGCCCCTGGGTGGATGGTATCGCTCGGCTTGCGTTCACCCACCGATACGGTGCCGCGTTTTGTCCCCGGCGGAATCTTTGTCACCATTGGCTTGGGGCTGATGGCGACGTTGATTTCGATTATCGTCGCCGCGCCGCTCTCGTTCTTTGGCGCGCGCAATGTCATGGCGCGCGTGCGCGGCGGCGTCATTATTTATTACATCGCGCGCGGCGTTTTCAATATCGTCCGCTCGATTGATACATTGATTTGGGCGATTATTTTGGTGACGTGGACCGGGCTGGGCGCGTTCACCGGTTTGCTCGCGCTCTCGATTCACTCGATCGCATCCATCGCGAAATTGTATTCCGAAGAGGTGGAACATACCGACCCGGGGCCCGTCGAAGCGGTCACCGCGACCGGCGGCAATCTGCTGCAAAATATTCGCTTTGCGGTCATTCCGCAAATTATTCCTTCGTTTCTCGCGTACTCGCTCTTGCGCTGGGATATTAATATGCGTTCGGCGACCGTCGTCGGTTTTGTTTCGGCGGCGGGCATCGGCTTTTACATTGTCGAATCCATCCGCAAAGGCGGTTATCGCGAATACGCGGCGGCGTTGTGGTGCATCGCGATTGTGGTGTTGATTGTGGATTATTTGAGCGCGTATTGGCGCGAGCAAATTGTCAAGAACGAAAACAAAATCTCGACCGAGCCACCCAAGCCATTTTATAAAACGCGACGCGGGATTTTTTATACCATCCTTTTCGCGTTGGTGTTCGTCGCCAGTTGGAATCTCGCGCAAGTTGATTTGGGTAAATTATTTGAACCCGCGCCGACGTTTGTAAGCGTGCTGTCCGATTTTGCGACGGTGGATTTGAGTATCCCGGTGTGGGAGCAAATCACGCGGCAGCTGCTCATCACCATTTTCCAAGCGCTGCTCGCGACCACGCTCGGCGCGCTGGTGGCGCTGCCGTTCGCGTTTCTCGCCGCGAAAAATATCACCGGCCGTTCGGCGCGCACGCGCTGGGTTTATTACGGCACGCGTTTTATATTAAGTTTCCTGCGCTCGATCGAAGCGATTTTGTATGTTTCGATTTTTGTGTTTTGGGTGGGCATCGGCGCGTTTGCCGGAATGCTCGCGCTTTCGATTACGACGTTTGGGCTAATCGGAAAGTTATTCAGCGAAGCGGTGGAAAATATCGAAGAGGGTTCCGTCGAAGCGTTAACCGCGACGGGCGCGAATCGGCTGCAATCTATCGCGTTCGCGATTGTGCCGCAAATCGTGCCGCCCTTTATCTCGTACGCGATTTATCAATGGGATATCAACATCCGTCTCGCCACGATTATCGGTCTGGCGGGCGGCGGCGGCATCGGACAACTGTTCGCCAACTATGTTGGGCAGCTGCAATATCATAAAGCGGGCGCGGTGATTCTCTCCATTGTCGTCATCGTAACCTTGATGGATTTGGCGAGCGCCAAGATACGCGAACGATTGGTATAAAAAATCGCAAATTATTATGGCTACTCAATCCACTCACACTTTTAAAGCCGAAGTCAAACAACTGTTGTATATTCTCGCGCATTCGCTCTACAAAGAGCGCGACATTTTTTTGCGCGAATTGATTTCCAACGCTTCGGACGCGCTGACGCGCATGCAGTTTGAAATGCTGACGAACCGCGAGGCGCTTGACCCGGACGCGGAGCTCGCCATTCATCTTGAAACGCCAGAGACGACGGGCGATGAACCCAAAAAACTCGTCATTAAAGATTCGGGTATCGGCATGACACGCGCGGAAATGGAAACAAATCTCGGCACCATCGCGCAATCGGGCGCGCGCGCGTTCATCGAAAAAATCGGCGCGGGACAACTCGACCCGAGCGATGTGATTGGACAATTCGGCGTCGGGTTTTATTCCGTTTTCATGGTCGCCGACGAGGTACGCGTTGTTTCGCGCAGCTATTACCTTGATGGCGAAGCGTGGGCGTGGATTTCAGACGGCGGCGAAAACTTTACGATTGAACCCGCCGACAAAACGGACCGCGGCACCGAAATTCACATCACGCTGAAAAAAGACGCGGCTGAATTCGCGCAAGCGTGGAAACTAAAACAGGTCATCAAAAAACATTCCGACTTTGTGCGCTTTCCGATTTATGTGGGGACCGAACGCGCGAATCAACAAACCTCGCTGTGGCGCAAAAATCCTTCCGAAGTTTCGACGGACGATTACAAACAATTTTATCAGCAACTCACGCTCGATTTTCAAGAACCGCTCGCGACGATTCATTTTTCATCCGACGCGCCCGTGAACGTGCGCGCGCTGTTGTTTATTCCCGCGCAGCGCGAAAAAAATATCCTCGCCGCGCGCAAAGAGCCGGGGCTGCTCTTGTATTCGCACAATGTGTTGATTCAAGAATACTGCGCCGACTTGCTGCCGAAATGGCTGGGCTTTGTGGACGGCGTGGTGGATTCGGAAGATTTGCCGCTGAATGTTTCGCGCGAGACAGTGCAAAATAATCGCGTGATGCGCCAACTCGGCGAGACGCTGCGTAAACGCGTGTTGCGCGAATTGAAAAATATCTCGGACAGCGACGCGGAAAAATACGAAAAATTCTGGAATGAATACAGTCGCGCGTTCCGCGAAGCGATTGCGACGGACATGGACGCCAAGGACCAGGTTTTGCCGCTGTTCCGCTATATGTCATCAACGTCCGACGGCAAATTGATTTCGCTTGACGAATACATCAAAGGGATGGGCGAGGAACAAACGGAAATTTATTACGTGCTGGGCGATGATTTGAAATCGGTCGCGCACAGTCCGCATCTCGACCCGTTCCGCGCGCGCGACATTCAAGTGTTGTATTGGGTTGACCCGCTCGACGCGTTGATTGCGCCGATGTTGAATGAGTATCAGGACAAAAAGTTTCGCAACATTGACGATGCGGAATTGGAATTGCCGCAAGAAAAAGAAGAAACCACGCCAGACCAAGAGCAAACGCCCGAATATGATTTCAATATATTGTTGGGACGGTTCACATCGGTTTTGGGCGAGCGCGTGTTGGATGTGCGCGCGTCTAAAGTTTTAAAAGACAGTCCGATTCGACTCGTGTCTCCGAAAGATGATATGGAACGCGAACGCCAGCGTTTGAGCCGTTATTTCGACAAAGAGTACAAGGTGCCGAAAAAAATTTTGGAAGTGAATCGCAATCATCCGCTCATCGCGAATCTCGCGCGCGCGTTGCACGCGCATCCCGATTCGGAATTCGCGAAATTGACGATCGAGCAGTTGTACGACAGCGCGCTCGTGCAAGAAGGTTTGCATCCGAATCCCGCCGAGATGCTGCCGCGCATCGAAAAGTTGTTAGAGTTGGCGGCGGAAAAGGAATAGAATAATCTTTTGCCCGCTTGTATTTTCTTTTTGCGTCAAATCGGACGCGCGCAGACGAAATAGTCTGCGCGCGTCTTGCATCAAAAGCCGACATAGCTTGTCATGCGCGCGCCAAGAGTTCATCGAGCCGCGCGTACCCTTCGTTTACGCCCCATTCCATGCCCGATTGAATCATCCCATCGCGGTCGGCGACGGATTGAAACACCGATTGTCCAACGATGCGCGTGCGATTGTTTGGCAGCGCTTCCAGTTTCAATGTCTCCAAAATCACATGCCCGGATTCGGGTAGTCCTTCAAACTCGAACGTCTGGATGATGCGTTCCGATGGGGTGACATCGTGAAAGACGCCGTGAAAGGCATAATCATTGCCATCTTTGCCCGTGCTGACATAGCGCCAGCGTCCGCCGCTGCGCGGCTCAAACGTTTCGAGATTCATTTTATCCTCGCGCGGGCCCATCCATTGCGTGAACAAATTCGCGTCGGTGTGCGCTTGAAACACGAGTTCGCGCGGCGCATCAAATTCGCGCGTGACAAAAAGTTCCTGCTTGCCGGGTTCGGCGGTGATAGTTGTTTTATTTTGTGCGGACATTTTTTTTCTCCTCTTGCAGATTTTGTAAAAGTTGGTCGAGCCGTTCATAGCGCGCGTTCCACAACTGTTCAAACGGCGTCACCCAATCGTAAATTGGTTTTAACGCTTCCGCGTTCAAACGATACAAGCGCTGCCGCCCCACCCTTCGCTCATTCACCAAACCGACCTGTTTGAGAACGCCGAGATGTTTGGAAACCATCGGCTGCGTCCAGCCAAGTTTTTCCACCAATTCATTTACCGCCGATTCACTCGTTCCTAGGACCTCGAGCAGCTGGCGGCGTTTCGGTTCGGCGACGGCATTAAAGGGGTCGAACGTTGTGGGTGCGCGTGCCATAACGATATTATATTCCAATATGGGAATATGTAAAGAGGCAAAAAAACTCGCTTGAAAAGAATCATTTCTTGTAATGCAACGCCACAACTCCCGAACGAAACGTTTTTGACCCGACAAGTCTTAATGCAAGATTCTCCACCGATTCGAACAAGCGAGGTCCTTTGCCCGCAATGATCGGATGAACGACAAAATGATACTCGTCAATAAGATCCCATTGCGCGACTTGCGATGCGATGTTCAGTCCGCCAATGGAAATATTTTTCCCGGGCTGTTGTTTTAATTTTATAATCTCTTGTTCAAGATTGGAGTGGAGGAGCGTCGTGTTGTTCCACTCTACACTCTGCAACGTCGTTGAAAAGACAATCTTTGGCATGGCATCGAATAGGCGCGCGAATTCGTTCGTCGTTTCCGTTTCGGATTGATTCACCGCGACATCATGCCAGTACGGATACATCAAGTGATACGTATTGCGTCCGAAAATTTCAACGTCCGAATCGCGCAAGAGCGCGGTAAAGTACTCGTGCAATTCGTCGTCGGCGAGAACCGTTTCATGGCCACAATAGCCGTCTATCGTGATGTTGATTGCAAAAACAACTTTTCGCATTTGTTGTTCTGTTGACATTATTTTGATCTTTCGAGACCCGTTTCCGATTTGATTTAGGGGACAGACCTTTTGGGTTTCCGAAACCCAAAGGGTCTTTTATTCTAGACCAAACAGGAATTCGCGCTAGCGCTCAAGGAACGAACGTTAACGCAAAACATCTCCGCTCACACCTCCGCCGCCTCGCTCGCCGCCTCCATCACCAACGGCAACTCGATTGCGCCATCGTCCTTGCTGCGAAACACAATTTCCTTTTCGTCGCTCAAATCCACCACCACCACATCGCCCGCGTGAAATTCATTTGCCAACAATTTTCGCGACAACGGCGATTCAACGCGACGCTGAAGTGTTCGACGCAAGGGACGCGCGCCGAACTGCGGGTCGAATCCGATTTGCGCGAGATAATCGCGCGCCGCGTCGGTCAATTCAATCGCGATATTTTGTTCGCGCAAGCGCTCCGCGATTTCCTGCATTTGCAAATTCACAATTTGTTGAATTTGTTCGCGCGTGAGCGACGCGAACAAAATCACTTCGTCAATCCGATTCAAAAATTCGGGACGGAACGCGCGTTTCAAATCTTCTTCCACGTCCGCCCATTCTTTGTCCACGCGCGCGTTGCGTTCATTTGCGCTCGACGCGAAACCAATCGCGCCGCCTTTTGCCGCGTAAGCGGTGCCGATGTTGGAGGTCATGATAATGACCGTGTTACGAAAATCTACCGCGTGTCCTTGCCCATCGGTGAGACGACCATCCTCCAACACTTGGAGCAGCGTATTCCAAACTTCGGGATGCGCCTTTTCCACTTCGTCAAACAAAATGACTTGGTACGGACGCCGCCGCACAATTTCGGTGAGCTGTCCGCCTTCTTCGTATCCGACGTAACCGGGCGGCGCGCCAATCAAACGCGAAACCGTGTGCCGTTCGCGGTATTCGCTCATGTCTACGCGATGCAGCGCGTCCGCATCGTCGAATAAAAATTCCGCGAGCGCGTGCGCGAGCGACGTTTTGCCGACGCCGGTGGGTCCCAAAAATAAAAATGAACCGATGGGACGCTTCGTGTCCGCGATGCCCGAACGTGAACGGCGCACCGCGTCGCTAATCGCGCGAATCGCGTCGTCCTGTCCCACGATGCGAACGTGCAGCGCGTCCTCCATTCGCAAAAGTTTATCCGCTTCCGTTTGCAGCATTTTGCTGACGGGTATCCCCGTCCAGTTGCTAATCACTTGGGCAATGTCTTCGCGTTCGACAATTTCGTCCAGCCCCTGTTCCTTTTGCCACGCGTCGCGCGCTTTTGAAAATTCTTGTTCCAAACTCACGCGTTCGGCGCGCGCCTCTGCCGCCTTTTCGTAATGTCGCGCGCCCCACGCGTTTTCTTCGTCTGTTTGCAGTTGGCGAATCGCCGCGCGCATCTGTTTCAATTCCGGGGGCATCGAAAAAATCGCGACGCGCAATTTCGCCGACGCTTCGTCCATCAAATCAATCGCTTTGTCCGGCAAAAAACGATCGGCGACGTAGCGATGTGAAAGTTTCGCGGCGGCATCGAGCGCGGTGTCGTCAATTTTCACTTGATGATGCGCCTCGTAACGCGCGCGCAAACCTTTTAACATTTCGAGCGTGTCATCAACGCTCGGCTCATCTACAAACACCGGCGAAAAGCGTCGTTCGAGCGCGGGGTCTTTTTCAATGTGCGCGCGATATTCGTCGAGCGTCGTCGCGCCGACGCATTGCAATTCGCCGCGCGCCAACGCGGGCTTCATCATGTTCGACGCGTCAATCGCTCCCATCGCCGCGCCCGCGCCGACGACGGTGTGCAATTCGTCAATGAACAAAATAATTTCGCCCTTGCTATTTTGAATTTCTTCGAGCGCGGCTTTGAGGCGTTCTTCAAATTCGCCGCGAAAACGCGAACCCGCCACCATCGCCCCCAAATCGAGTTGCACTACTTTTTTTGTGAGCAGCGGCTCCGGCACATCACCCGCGACAATTTTTTCCGCGAGCCCTTCCACAATCGCCGTTTTGCCGACGCCCGGTTCGCCAATTAGCACCGGATTATTTTTGGTGCGGCGCGAGAGAATTTGAATCAGCCGCAAAATTTCGTCGTCGCGTCCAATCACGGGGTCGAGTTTGTTATCGCGCGCGAGCAGTGTTAAATCGCGCGAATAGCGTTCCAACATGCGATAGCGATTTTCCGCCGTCGGGTCGGTGACGCGCTGTCCGCCGCGCACATCGCCGAGAATGTTTTGAATGCGGTCCTTCGTCACCCCAAATTCCGCGAGGATTCTGCCCGCCATGCCGTCGCGTTCGTTCGCCAGCGCGAGCAACAGATGTTCGGTGGAGACGTAATCGTCTTTGAGGCGCGACGCTTCTTCATTCGCATTGTCAACGATGCGTTTCACGCGCGGCGTCACATACACTTGCGCCTGTCCGCCGCCATAGGGGTAATAGGTTTTCGGCGTGGATTGCAAATACTCGTCGGTGCGATTGCGAATCGCGTCAGGTTCAATTCTTAAGCGTTCGAGAATCGCCTGCACCGCGCCGCCCGTTTGTTCGACGAGCGCGAGGAGCAAATGTTCGGCGTCGAGTTGGGAATGACGATAACGCTGCAAAATTTCATGCGCGCGGGCGAACGCGTCTTGCGCGCGTTCAGTGAAACGGTCAAATCTCATCATGGCAGCTGTTCCTCTAAATTCCGAATCGTTACGATAAGAGAATTATATGCCAAGCGCACGCGGGGTCAATGCGCTCGGAGAGCTGGCATGGCAACTACCCAGTCGCGAGCGCGTCCCATTTATCATTGCGCGGAACGCGACGATATAGTTTATCGCATGCGACAAAGCAATCCTCACCACGCGGATCAAGCGCATTCGCAAGCGCAGACTAGCGCGCAAGGATGCCCGCAGGGACGTTTCGTGTTTTTGTTGGCGCGAAGTTGAAAAAGCGATTGACAATGTTAAAAGTTTATATAATAATCTATACTTACTTTATCAAGTAGAATTGCTTTTATTCAAACATATCACGATTGGAATTCGCCAATAACCATCGCGCGCGGCGCGTTCGCTGCCTTTTTCGAGACTAAAACGTCAAATGCGGGCTTTGCCGATTTCCTCAAAATAAAAAGGAGAAGAGACTATGGTTCTCGCTAGCATGATACGGCCTCTAGCGCGCCTCGCTGTTTTGAGCGTGCTGTTGCTCTTGACAGTAATAGCGCCGCGCGCGATTTTCGCCGCGCCCAATGCGGCAGCCGCCGATGATTTTGTCATCAAGGTCAAAACGGATAATCCCGGTGTTTCCGGCTCTACCCAATTCAATATCCCAATCAACGTTGACAGCACTTACAACTATAACGTGGACTGTAACAACAACGGGACGAACGAAGCCACCGCGCAGACGGGCAGCTACACCTGCACGTATGGCGTTGCCGGAACCTACACCATCCGCATCAAGGACAACAGCGGCGCTGGCACGGGCTTTCCGCACATCTATTTCACCTTTGGCAATGACAGCGAGAAACTGCTCTCGATTGAGCAGTGGGGTACAGGCAAATGGAACTCAATGCTCCTCGCCTTTGCGAATTGCAGCAATCTTACGCTGAATGCCACCGATACGCCTAACCTTTCAGGGGTAACGGATATGAGTGGAATGTTTTACGGCGCTACCGTCTTTAATGGGAACATTGGCAGTTGGAATACCAGCAATGTGACGAATATGGGCAACCTATTCCTCAACGCGAGCTCCTTTAACCAAAACATTGGCAGTTGGAACACGAGCAACGTGACCGATATGGGCGAAATGTTCTTTGGCGCGAGCGCGTTCAATCAGGACATTAGCGGGTGGGATACGAGCAGCGTGACCGACATGAGTTACATGTTTTATGGCGCGAGCGCGTTCAACCAGCCCATCGGCAGTTGGGACACTGCGAATGTGACTAGTATGCAGTACATGTTCCGCGATGCCACTGCGTTCAACCAGAACATCAACTACAACTCGATCACCGGCGACTGGAATACGGGCAGTGTGATCACTATGTTTGGGATGTTTTATGGAGCCACTGCGTTCAATCAAGACATCAGCGGGTGGGACACGAGCAGCGTGACGAATATGAATGCGATGTTCGCCAGCGCGAGCGCGTTCAATCAGAACATCAACTATAACTCGGTCACGGGCGCTTGGAACACCGCCAATGTGACCAATATGACCCAAGTGTTCGTTTACGCGAGTGCGTTCAATCAAGACATTAGCGATTGGAACACAAGTAACGTGACGCTGATGCCGGGGATGTTCCAGTATGCCAGCGCGTTCAATCAGGACATTAGCGGTTGGGACACCAGCAGCGTGACCCAAATGAGTAACATGTTCGATGGCGCCAGCGCGTTTAACCAGAACATTGGCGCTTGGAACACGGGCAACGTTGCTTATATGCCCGCAATGTTCCGCGACGCCACTGCATTTAATCAGAACATCGGCAGCTGGAATGTCACTGCGCTTACCGATGCGTCTGAAATGTTCACTGGCGCAACTCTCTCCACCGCGAACTATGACGCGCTGCTGAACGGTTGGGACGCGCAAACGCTCCCATCCTTTGTCCATTTTAGCGGTGGCAACAGCAAATACTGTGCGGGCGCAACAGCGCGCGCCAACATGATTAGTTCTGACAACTGGACGATTACCGATGGCGGAAGCGGTTGTCCAATGCCAACTTCAACACCGACCAGCACGCCAACCAATACGCCAACGAATACGCCAACGAATACACCCACCAATACGCCTCCTCCTTCGTTGACGGATGATTTTGTCATTACCGTGAAAACGGACAATGCAGGCACATCCTCCAGCACACAATTCACGATTCCGACAACGGGCGGCGGCTACAACTATAACGTGGACTGCAATAACGACGGAACGAATGAAGCGACCGCGCAGACGGGAAACTACACTTGTAACTATGGCGTCGCGGGTACCTACACAATTCGCATCAAGGACAACACCGGTTCGGGGACGGGTTTTCCGCAAATCTATTTCGCATACGGCAACGACAACCAGAAACTGCTTGCCATTGAGCAGTGGGGGACCGGCAAATGGACTTCGATGTACCTCGCCTTTAACGATTGCATCAATCTCACGCTGAACGCTACCGATGCCCCTGACCTGTCGGGCGTATCATACATGACCTCGATGTTCCGGAACGCAGCTCTCTTTAATGGAAACATCGGCAGTTGGGACACGAGCAACGTGACCGATATGAGTAATTTGTTCAGTGGCGCCAGCGCGTTCAATCAAAACATAAGCGGCTGGAACACCGCCAGTGTGACCAATATGCGTAGTTTGTTCAATGGCGCGAGCGCGTTCAACCAAGACATTAGCACATGGAACACTACGAACGTGACCGACATGGGTGGGATGTTCATTCTTGCCAGCGCGTTCAATCAACCCATCGGCAGTTGGGATACAAGTAATGTAACTCGTATGGATTATATGTTCTCTGGCGCCAGCGCGTTCAACCAGAATATCGGCAGTTGGGACACGAGCGCATTGACCGATACAAGCCTCATGTTCAATGGCGCCAGCGCGTTTAATCAGGACATCAGCGGTTGGAATACCGCCAACGTGACCAACATGAGTGCGATGTTCACGGGCGCGAGCGCGTTCAACCAAAACATCGGGGGTTGGGACACGGGCAATGTAACCGATATGAGTTTTATGTTTCAGAGCGCGAGCGCCTTCAACCAAGACATTGGCGGTTGGGACACGAGCAATGTGACCAACATGAAATATATGTTTCTTATCGCCAGCGCCTTTGACCAGAACATCGGCAGTTGGAATGTCACCGCGCTGACCGATGCGGCAGGTATGTTCAGTGGTAAATACCTCTCCACCGCCAACTATGACGCGCTGCTCAACGGCTGGGACGCGCAAACGCTGAAACCCAATGTTCCCTTTAACGGCGGCATCAGCAATTACTGTAACGGCGCGACTGCACGCGCCAACATGATTAGCTCTGACAACTGGAACATTTCCGATGGCGGCTACAACTGTCCCGCGGCAACCAACACGCCAACCAGCACGCGAACTAACACGCCAACCAATACACCAACTAACACGCCAACCAACACGCCTACCAACACGCCTACCAACGCGCCGACCAACGCGCCGACCAATACGCCAACCAACACGCCGACCAACGCGCCAACCAACACGCCAACCGCAACAGCGACCACCAACCCGTTGACGGACGGCTTTGTCATCACCGTCAAAACGGACAATGCAGGCACATCGTCCGCCACTCAATTCACGATTCCGACAACGGGCGGCGGTTACAACTATAACGTGGACTGTAACAACGATGGGACGAATGAAGCGACCGCGCAGTCAGGAAACTACACTTGCAATTATGGCGGCGCAGGAACCTACACTATTCGCATCAAAGACAACACAGGTTCGGGAACGGGTTTTCCGCGCATCTATTTCAACAATGGTGGCGATAAACTAAAACTGCTGACGATTGAGCAATGGGGCTCGAGCAAATGGACCTCGATGGCGTATGCTTTTGCCGGGTGCAGTAATCTCACGCTCAACGCCACCGATGCGCCGAACTTGGCGGGCGTAACGAACATGAATCACATGTTCCAAGATGCCAGCGCTTTTAATGGGAACATTGACAGTTGGAACACGAGCAACGTAACGAATATGAGTTACATGTTCCAGAGCGCCAGCGCGTTTAATGGGAACATCAGTAACTGGAACACAAGCAGCGTGACGAATTTGAGTGGCATGTTTTCGGGCGCGAGCGCCTTTAACCAAAACATTAGCGCGTGGAACACCGCGAACGTGACCGATATGAGTTACATGTTCAGTCAGGACAGCGCGTTCAATCAGAACATTGGCGGTTGGAACACGGGCAGCGTGACAAATATGCAAGGGATGTTCGCTGGAGCAAGCGTCTTTAACCAAGACATTAGCGCGTGGAACACGGCGAACGTGACCGATATGAGTGTGATGTTTTCTAACGCCAGCGCGTTTAATCAGGACATTGGCGCATGGAACACCGCGAACGTAACGAATATGCGCGGGACGTTTTCTAGCGCCGGCTCTTTTAACCAAGACCTCAGCGCGTGGAACACGGCGAACGTGACCGATATGAGTTATCTGTTTAATCAAAACGGCGCGTTCAATCAGAACATTGACACTTGGGACACCGGCAGCGTGACCAATATGAGTTGGATGTTCGTTAGCGCAAGCGCGTTCAACCGGAATATTGGCGGTTGGAACACGGGCAGCGTGACGGATATGAGTTACATGTTCCTTGGCGCAAGCGCGTTCAACCAAGACATTGGCGCGTGGAACACCGCGAACGTGACCAATATGAGTACGATGTTCGCTGGAGCAAGCGTCTTTAATGGGAACATCGGAAGTTGGAATACTAGCAATGTGACAGATATGAGTGGGATGTTCGGTTCAGCCAGCGCGTTTAATAAAGACGTCAGCGCGTGGAATACCGCGAACGTGACGAATATGAGCGAGATGTTTGAATTAGCCACCGCGTTCAATCAGAACCTCGGCGGTTGGAATGTCACAAATCTCACCGATGCGACAGAAATGTTCGCTAGCACAACCCTCTCCACTGCCAACTATGACGCGCTGCTCATTGGCTGGAACGCGCAAACCCTAAAGCCCAACGTCACCTTTGACGGCGGCAGCAGCAAATACTGTAACGGCGCGACTGCGCGCGCCAACATGATTGCGGCGCCAAACAATTGGAACATTACCGATGGCGGTCTAGATTGTTCCGCGACCATCAGCGATACCTTTAACTACGCGAACAATGGTGACGCCAACCCACTTGGACCGACGCTCATCATCTTTCAAGTCGTGAACGGCGCGCCGCTCGACATCACCGTTGACTATACGCCGCAAGCAGGCACGGTTCCCACGCCGCCCGCAAACGCTTTGCCGCTCCAATGGGACGCGTCCGCATCTCATCCCGGTTTCGCAGTCATTGTGACCCAGTGCTACGACCCAAGCATTTTGACCGGGCAAGATGAAACCAAGCTCCATGTGTATCATTACAACGGCACGAGTTGGCAGGACCTTGGCGGCACGCTTGATACAACTACACACGCGCCGTACCATTGCATCACCGCCACAGTCGCGCTCACTACGCTCAGTCCACTCGCGCTTGCGCCGTCCTCGAACACGGCGCTGAACGTCAAGAAACTGCGCGCTCGCATCAACGACAAGGGGCGCGTCATCATCAAGTGGCGCACCACAAGCGAAGCGCTCGTCGAAGGATTCAACATCTATCGCAAACGCGGCAAAGGCGCTTGGAAACTGCTCAACGAGCAAATGCGCCCAGCCAAACATCTGGACGATGGAACAAGCGCGGGCTACCGATTCAGGGATGCGACTGCCAAACAGGACGCGACCTATCGTTATCGCATTGAGGTAATCTATAAAGACGGACACACTGAATTCACCAAACGAATAAAGTTCAAAGTGCAGGAATCCTTCAACCTGCCATTTATGCCACAACGACAAGAGGCGCTGAATCTCTTGCCGTTGGAACAATGGCTGAGCGCAATCTTTTTGGTGAGATAGCGGCGCGCCGAATAAAAAAACGAGGAGTTCACAAGTTGTGAGCTCCTCGTTTTTGCTTGCGCGAGGTGCTGGGCTAACGTTTCCATCGCGCGCAAGTCAATGCGAATTGCATGAAAAAATTTATTTGTCCTCTCGCCAACTCGCGCTATAATCACTTCGTTTTTTGCAATACCTTTGCCAGCGCCAAAAGACGCGCCTGATTGATAGGATCAATTTAAAATTTGTCGTACGTCTGGCAAAGATATCATTTTTGCGTAACTCACAAATGCCGCAATGCTCATGCTTGAACCTCTCGCCATCATCATCGGCGATTTGCTTCGCCAACAACACAAAACCCTTGCGCTCGCCGAATCTTGCACCGGCGGCTTGATTGCGTCTTATCTGACCGATGTGCCGGGCAGTTCCGAATATTTTCTCGGCAGCGTCGTCGCGTACGCGTACCAAGCCAAAGAGCGCCTGCTCGATGTGCCAAATGATTTATTGCTGCAACACGGCGCGGTGAGCGAACCGGTTGCGCGCGAACTCGCCAGAAATGCGCGCGCGAAATTTGGCGCGGATATCGCCATCGGCATCACCGGCATCATGGGCCCCGGCGGCGCGACGCCGACGAAACCGCTCGGTCTCACCTACATCGCGCTGGATGCGTCCGACGCCGAACGCTGTCGCAAATTCGTTTTCACCGACGAACGTTTGGAAAATAAAGCGAGCGCCGCGCGCGCGGCGTTGGAAATGTTGCGCGAATATCTTGCGCTAAAAAACTAAACAGCCAGCAGGCGGCAGTATGCAGTCAAACTCTGTCGCCTGCCTTATACCTTTTGCCTCCAATGGATTTAGGACTTGTGTTTCAAGCCATCTTTCTTGGCATCCTTCAAGGGCTGACCGAGTTTTTGCCTATCTCTAGTTCGGCGCATTTACTGATTGTGCCGTATCTTTTGAAATGGGATAGCGCGCTGCTCAATAGTCTCACCTTTGACATGGCGCTCCACCTGGGCACCCTCGTTTCCGTCTTGGGCTATTTCGCGAACGATTGGAAACGGCTTGTTCGCGCGGGCGCGCAAAGCATCCGCGAACGAAAAATCGGCGCCGATTCCGACCGCCGCCTCGCGTGGGCGATTGTGATTGGCGCGATTCCGGGCGGCGTCGTCGGCGTGCTTGCCGAAAGCAAAATCGAAGAAATTTTTCACGCGCCGCACGCGCCACTCGCGCCGTGGGCGGTGATTGCGATTGCGGCGTTGCTCGCGCTCTTGGGCTTGGCGCTATTTATCGCGGAACGCGTCGCCAAACATCAGCGCGAATTGGCGCAGCTCACCTTGCGCGATGCCCTCCTCATCGGCGCCGCGCAAGCGGCGGCGGTATTTCCCGGTGTTTCACGTTCGGGCTCAACGCTGGCGGCGGGACTTTTTTTGGGCTTGAAACGCGACGACGCCGCGCGCTTTTCGTTTCTGCTCGGCGCGCCCATTATCGCGGGCGCGGGTTTGAAAAGCGTTTACGATGTCGCCACCGAGACGGCGGGCGGCGCGCTTGGCGGCAATGAGCTTGGCTTGTACGTCGTCGGCTTTGGCGCGGCAGCGCTCACCGGCTTTTTGGCGATTCGATTTCTCTTGCGCTATTTGCGCTTTAACTCGACAGACCCCTTTGTCTATTATCGTTGGGCGCTCGCCGGCTTGCTCGTCATTCTGGCGCTGTTTTGGCAATGAACGTCATGCAATCGTCGGGACGACGCGCCGCAATTCTTGCGACGATACGTTTGGGCTGGGCTGCGATTTGCGCGCTGCTCGCGCTCGCGGCGCTGGGCGCGTGCCGCGCGACGCCAACACCGAGCGCGCCCATTCATTTGCGTATCGGCGCCGCCGACTCGACGCAATACATTGCGCGGGAAGCCGTCGCCGCTTTTCGCGCGGAACATTCCAACGCGACGTTCGATTTTTTCAAAACCAATTCCACCATGTCGCTGCGTCAACTTGCGTTCGGACAATATGATTTCGCGTTGGTCGAACGCAATCCGCGCGCGGATGAATTGGAGCGCGCGCAGGCGACGGCATACGAACTCGGACGCGATGGCGTGTTTCTGATTACGCATCCCGCAAACGCGCTCCGCAATCTAACGCGCGCGGAACTCGGAAAAATCATGCGCGGCGAAATAAATCGCTGGTCGCAGTTGGGCATTGACCCGCCGGGCGGACAGGACACGATTCAGACGCTCACGCGCGAAGAGGGTTCGGGCATGCGCGCGGTCATCGAAGAACAAATCATGCAAGGCGCGCGCACAACTCCTACCGCGCTCGTTCAGCCGACGAATCTGGACATGCTCGATTACGTCGCCGAACACCCCAATGCCATTGGCTATATCGCCGCGAACATTTGGGACAACAACACTACGACGCGCACGCTCGCGCTAGACGGAATCGCCGCGACGCGCGAAAATATCGCTAACGGAACTTGGCCCCTGTCGCAAACCGTATTCTTGATTGTGCCGCAAAATTCTTCCACCGCCGTCTCTGATTTTGTGAATTTTCTGGCTTCCTCCGCAGGACGCGCGACCCTCTATCGTCGTCTCAGCGCGCCGCAGTCGAAATAAAAGAAATCACGCTGCCTCAAAATTAAAATTTTTTCATCTGATGCCCTAGCGCCGCGCGGAACAAAAATCGGTTCGGCTGCGTCTCTATGATGTAACGCCGCAAAACGCTTTGCGGCTCTGCGCGGAACCACGCGCAAAAGCGAGGAATCAGATGACCACCCATTTTGCCCAGCGAATTCAAAACTCGAAAACACGACGCGCGCTTTTGACGTTTAGCGCCATCGCGACGCTCGGCGTCGTCATCGCGATCGCGACGTTGCATGCGACCGCGACGCCAATCAGCCCGGTTCAAATTCAAATTCAGGGTTGGGTCAATCAATTAAAGACCGAACCGTTGACGACGGCGCGACATGACGCGCAGCGGCAGTTGGAAGCCGCCGGCGAAAACGCGGTGCCGCAGCTGCTCGTCGCTTTGCGCTCGAACAATTCGACCCAGCGTCGCAACGCGGCGGATGTGTTGGGTTATATCGCTTCGCCGCAAGCCACCGACGCGCTGCTTGACGTTTTGCGCCAAGACCCCGCGCCGGCGGTGCGTCGCAATGCCGCATACGCGTTGGGCGAAATTCACGACACGCGCGTTATTAACGAACTTGAAAAAACATCCATCGCCGATACTAGCGCGAGCGTGCGCGGCGCCGCGGCGGATTCATTGGCGCGTCTCCGCGCGATTCTGGCGCAGCGCGCGCAGGTGAATGAGCAAACCATCGGGGCATTTGCCGCCGCAGCGGACAATGGGACGGTTTATCTTGCCGTAAAACGCGATCTGTTGGCAAGCCACGATGGCGGAAAAACCTGGAACGTCTTGGACAAAGTTTTACCGAGTCAGGTCACTACGCTGGCGCTACATCCAACCAACCCGAACATTTTATATGCGGGCGTGGAAAGCATGGGCATATATACAAGCGCGGATGGCGGCGCGACTTGGACGCCCATTAACAACGGCATCTCATTGACACCGGGCGCGCGCGAAACAATTTCCGCCATCGCCATTAATCCCGACGACGCGAACATTCTATATATCGCGCGCGGCGTATGGGTCGGCACCGGCGCGGTGGAATATTTTCCCGTTGGTTTGATGAGCAGCCATGATGGCGGCAAAACTTGGAGCGCTTTGAGCGTGGGCAGCGGCGCAAGCCGCGATGCGATTTCCCGTCTCGCGTTCCGCGACGGGCAGCTGTATGCGCTCGCCGGAAATCGCGTTTTAACATTGGTCACCCTGCAATAAGGAAAAAATAGAAATGACAATCTTGGTTGTGTTGGTCGGCATGTTGGCGGGTCTGGCGTGGTTTTTGCCCGAAGGCGAAAGCGGCGAAAAAAGCGAAATATCTCAAACGCATTCAGACCCGCAATAAAGCAAACCCCCGAACGTGAAACGCGTTCGGGGGTTTGTGGTTTATCCAACCCACGCAAATATCCGCGTTTCGAATGCGTCGAATAGAATAACGATGCTATAATTTTTTATCCGCCGCGACAAATTTAAAATTTATCGCGCATTTGAAAATGAATCGGGAGCAGCATGACAAAAGAATTGCGCGTCGTGACGGGCGCGTTTGGTTACACGGGAAAATATATCGCCGCGCGTTTGCTGGAACGCGGCTTGACAGTTCACACGCTGACCAATTCGACGCATCGCGCGAATCCGTTCGGCGATAAAGTAACAGCGCATCCGTTTAATTTTGACAATCCCGCCGCGCTGACCGAATCGCTGCGCGGCGCGACGGTTTTGTACAACACCTATTGGGTGCGATTTAATTACGGCAGTGATTTTGGTCATGCCACCGCCGTCGCCAATACGCTAAAACTTTTCGAGGCGGCGAAAAACGCGGGCGTGCAGCGCATCGTGCATACGAGCATCACCAATCCATCCGAAACGTCGCATCTCGAATATTTTTCAGGCAAAGCGCGTTTGGAGCGCGCGCTGCGCGAATCGGGCCTGTCGTACGCGATTTTGCGCCCCACGGTTATTTTTGGCAAGGAAGATATTTTGGTCAACAACATCGCTTGGATTCTGCGGCATCTGCCCATTTTTGGCGTTTTCGGCGACGGACAATATAAATTGCAGCCCATCTTTGTCGAAGATTACGCGCAGCTCGCGGTGGCGCAAGATGCGTCGCGCGCGAATGTTGTCATTGACGCGATTGGGCCCGAAACGTTCACGTATCGCGCGTTGGTGGAACAGCTCGGCGAAATCATCGGCGCGCGGCGTCCGATAATATCGGTGCCGCCCGCGGTCGGCTATTGGACCGGCGCGCTCATCAGCAAGTGGATGGGCGATATCACAATTACGCGCCAAGAGATTCAAGGGCTGATGGAAAATCTGTTGTACACCGCTTCACCGCCCGCCGGCACAACCAAGCTCACGGATTGGGCGCGCGCGCACGCGGATACGCTCGGCAAACATTACGCGAACGAACTCAAACGCCGTCAAGACCGCGATGCCGCGTACGACAAATTGTGATTGACGCCGCTTGCGCGTCGCATTGAAAAGACCTATGCAAATCGTCTGTAAGCGTATCGGTCTATTCCAACGGCAGCGGCACGCGCAACAAGCGTCATGAACGTAATGTGGTTTTTTCACCGCGCGCCGCTCTGGGCGCGGCGCGCGCTATATCCGCTCTATCATCGCCTCCGCTTTTTCAAAGCGCGCGTTGTCTTGCGCTGGCAATGGTGGCGTTCACGGCGCACATTTGATATGGCGCGCAAGTTTTTGGCGCTGTGGTATAATACGCGCAATAGAACGCTTGTTTCATTTCCACCTCGCGGGCCGTGGCAGATTTCTCGCTGCCGCGCATGAACGCAATTCGACATCGTAAAACCTGTCACAGTACATCACCTTTTTGGACACAGATAACACAGATGCCACAGATTTTAGGTTTGATTTATCCGTGCAATCTGTGAAATCTGTGTCCAAAAGGGCAAATTGTGATGTACTGTGTCACGTCTGGTACCTCTAACCATGAACACTGTCGGCTATGTCGTCGGCGAAGTCCGCACCGATGAATTTACGTTTGTGACCAATCGCGAAATCGCGCCGCCGCGCTTGGAATATATTGTCGTACAAGTGCAAGACCCCGAACGCGGCGCGCAGTACGATGTCTTGGCGCAAGTGACCAAACTCGCGGTTTCGTCGCGCTTGCTCGATACATCGCTTTCGTACAACGAAGTCGCGCAAATCCTCAATCGCATTTCCACTTCACAGCCCATCATCGTCGGCACGGCGCAGGTGCTGGGTTATCTCGACGGCAAAACAGTGCGCTATCCGCGTCACGCCACGATGCCCGGCAATCCGGTCACGCAAGCGCCCGATGATTTATTGAAACGTTTTTTCTCGCAAGACGTGGAAAGCGGAATTGACATCGGTTCGCTCATCAATCGCGATAACGTCAATGTGCTGCTGAATCCGAACGGTTTGCGGCGACACATGGCGGTCATCGCGCAAACGGGCGCGGGGAAATCGTACACCGTCGGCGTCATTCTCGAAAAATTGTTGCAGCTCGGCGGCTCGATCGTGATTTTTGACCCCAACAGCGATTACGTCAAAATGCGCCGCGATGAAAATATGCGCGTCACGCCGTTCGCCGACCGCGTTGAAATTTATCGAATGCCGACGAATCAAAAGGGGCGTATCTCGGACGACGAAATCGGCGGCTCGAAAAAATTCACCATGAAATTTTCGGCGCTCGAAGTGGACGAAATTTGCGCGATGACAGGCATTCCCGAAACGTCCACCAACATTCGCAAAGCGCTGCAAACGGCGTACGACAATTTGCGCGGACGCGATTACGCGCCGCACGAATTTTTGCGCGAGGTGCAGCGCATCGCCGACGGCGGAGGGGGGGAGAACGACGGCGATTTTATGCCGCGTGGCCCCGAACGTCCGCGCGATAAAACACCTATGCCCGGCATGGAAGATTTTCATAAAGCGGCATATAACAAAGCCAACCTCGATGTGGATTGGGACGACTTTGGCAATGACACGGCAGCGGAAGCGGATGAATCCGCCCGCGATACGCGGACGCGCGTTGAAAAAAATGGCGCCGACAATGGCGGCAAAAATTTATCGCTCGACGCGATTGCGGGCGCGCAAAAAGCCATCAAATATGTGGAACGTTTGACGCGCGTGGACATTTGGGGCCACGACCAGGTACCGCTCGCGGATTTGACGCGCCCAATGAATTTGGCGGTGCTTGACCTCGCGGGCGTGGACAGTTGGGTGACGGAATTTGTCGTCAACAAAGTGTTGAATGATATGTGGGGCGAAGCGACGACAAACGGTTTAGCGCGCCCCGTCTTTTTTGTGTTGGAAGAGGCGCACAATTTTGTGCCGGGCGGGCAGGGCGCGCGTTCGCAAGCCGCGAGCATTATCAAGCGCATCGCATCGGAAGGGCGCAAGTTCGGTCTGTTTCTCGTACTCGTCACGCAGCGCCCGTACAAAATTCACGGCGACACGTTATCGCAGTGCAATTCGCAAATCATCATGCGCCTCACGAATCCGCAAGACCAACTCGCCATCAAGCAATCGTCCGAAGGCATTAGCGAAGGTTTGCTCGCGGACTTGCCCGGCTTGAACGTTGGCGAAGCCGTGATTCTCGGACCGATTGTGCGCGTGCCGGTGATGGTTCGCATTGGACAGCGTACGAGCGCACAGGGCGGGAATGACATTGATGTGGTGAAAGCGTTGGAGGACGCGCGCAGCCAAGTGGTGATTGATAAACGCGAACGCGAGGTAAAACAAGAGCGCGCGAAAATGAAAAAGACGGAATGGGTGGAAGAGTTGGACGCGTGAAATGCAGGACGAGACTAGAGACTAGAGATTGGAAATGAATCTCCAATCTCTAGTCTCCGATCTCCAGTCTCTAATCTTGAACTCTATCTTCCAACACTCTTGCGAAACCATGCCCGAGCTCGCGAACGGTTCGGTTGATCTTACTGTCACTTCTCCACCGTATTGGAACGCGATTGATTATGACGCGCACGCGCAAGACGCGACGCTTGACAAAGCCGCGCGAAAAAATTATCGCCCGCGCCAAGCGGAAAATTACGCGGACTATTTGCAATTTTTGAAACGCGTGTTCACCGAAACCTTGCGCGTGACAAAAGCAGGCGGACATTGCGCGCTTGTGATTGGCACCGTTTTGTTGAACGGCAAACATGTGCCTGTGCCATATCATGTGACGGCGTTGATGGAAGAAATCGGCTGGGACTTTCATCAAGACATTATTTGGGCAAAAGTGACAGGCGGCGTGAAACGCGCGGGCGCGACGATTCAAAATCCGTATCCCGGCTATTATTATCCGAACTTGATGCTCGAATATATTTTGCTTTTTCGGAAACCGGGCGAGAAAAAAATGTACGCGGGCAAAACAAAACAAGAAAAAGAACGCGATGCGATGGAACTCGACGCCGTGTTTACCCGCGACATTGCCAACAATATCTGGCACATCGCGCCCGTGCCGCCCAATCAACTGCCGCACCCCTGCCCCTTTCCCGAAGAACTCGCGTATCGCCTCATTCGTCTTTTTTCGTACACCGGCGACCTCGTCCTCGACCCGTTCGCGGGCATCGGGACAACCTTAAAAGTCGCGCGCGCGACGAATCGAAATTACGTCGGCTATGAATTAAAAAAAGAATACATCAAATTCGCGAACAAGCGCGTCAAGGAAGATTTGAAATTACGAAAACAGTTGATCGCGGATTTTGTGAAATTGGAATACGGGGAAAAGATGGCGGCGAAGAATGAAAAGAGGGCGCCGTTTCGGAGAGTGAAATAGTGAACAAGAAATCTTTTCAAACAGCATTGCAAGCGCATGTCGCCAACTTTAATTCGGCGGTTGCGACTCCAGACGGCGATTGGATTGTCAAGAGTTTTATTGATATTGCCAAAAACATTTATACAATTTCGGTAGATACCAAAGTGATATCCAAAATCATGGAATTATTACTATTTCCCGAACTATCGCGTTTCGCGGATACGCACAACCTCAAGATGATTCTGGCAGGACAGCAAAATTTTTATCCCGACATCAGCTTTGTTGACCGCCAAGGACATCGTTTTGCGGTGGATTTGAAAAGCACATATCGTACTAACGAGAAATTTGTAAATGGCATGACGCTCGGCGCATTCACGGGATATTTTCGTCAACGCGAAAGCAGCAAAAACATTGCGTTTCCTTATGGCTCTTATAACGCGCATTATGTTCTCGGCGTTCTTTATTCCAAAGCCGATGGAGAAATAGACGAACGTCGCAAGTATCGGCTCGAAGAACTCGAACGGATTACTTCGGTGATCAACAATTTTCATTTCTTTCTGCAAGAGAAATATCGAATTGCATCCGACAGACCGGGCAGCGGCAACACGAAAAATATTGGTTCGGTCATCGAAATTGAAAAATTGCTCAAAGGGGACGGGCCATTCGCAAAATTAGGCGAGCGCGTCTTTGACGACTATTGGATGTTTTATTTGACCCAAGACATGGCGCGTGCTGCAGAACTGCCAAAACGTCCATACAACAATTTGAAAAGTTACCTTAAACATAAAGGTTCAGAATGAATCTACTTCCGCGAGAAATCCCTCACATCATTGTCCCGCCAATCAAATGTCAAGGGATCAAAACCAAACTCGTGCCGTTCATCGCAGCGAACATTTGTTGGGATGGCTGTGGGCGTTGGATTGAACCATTTCTTGGTTCGGGCGTTGTCGCGTTTAATGTGCAACCGGAGCGCGCCTTATTGAATGACAGTAATCCGCACATCATCACGCTCTACCAACAAATTCATCAAGGCAAAATTACGCCGCGTCGGGTGAGCGAACACCTCACACATGAGGGCGGAGAATTACTCGCCAAGGGTGAAGAACATTACTATTTCATTCGTGAACGCTTTAATCGTTCAAGCGACCCGCTTGATTTTTTATTTCTAAATCGTTCTTGTTTCAACGGCGTGATGCGGTTCAATCGCAAAGGGCAATTCAATACGCCCTTTTGCCGCAAACCTGACCGCTTTCGCAAAGCGCTTGTCACGAAAATCGCGAATCAAGTCGCGGATGTTACGCGCGTAATGCACAACAAGAAATGGGAATTTCGAGTTGGCGATTGGCGCGAATGTTTGCGTGATGTTGACCGCGCTGATTTTGCGTATCTTGACCCACCCTATATCGCGCGACACGCGGATTATTTCGATGCGTGGAGCGAACAAGACTCGATTGATTTAGCCCACGTTGCTCATTCACTTCAAGCGGGCTATGCCCTCTCGATGTGGAAACAAAACAAATATCGCGTGAACGCGTATGTTGATGCTCAATGGGGGAATGACGTTCAACGCACCATTAAACATTTTTATCATGTTGGCTCGACCGAAGATTTGAGGAATGAGATGGAAGAAGTGTTGATAGTCAAACCTAGCCATCAAGTTCTTGGGTATCCAATTTCCGAAAACAAAACGTTGCAATTAACTATGGCAGAATGAGACGGAATCTGACCAACTTGACCACAAACGCGTCGTCACCACCTGCGAGAACATTTGAATTTTCGGAATCCAAATTCGTTTTGTGAATTTTCAAGCAAACGAACACTCGAAAACGAACTGACAAACTTGATATTCAAATATGCTCCGAGAAAGCGCGGAGCGCCAACATGCCAAAATATCCGCATTACAGTTTGATTACAGTCATGCTATAATTATCCCTTGCGAATCAAGGCGATGAAACGGCATGGCATATCAAGATTTAATTATCGCGTTACAACCACTGGCGAATTCAGAACGCTATCGCGTCATTACGCACAGCCCGACGAACGGACGCGTATCGGCGCAATTCGTTTCTCCATTCGGCGACGAGCGCATCCATACCTGGCGTAACGGACTCGCCCCGCGCGAAATGCGCCAGATTGGCGCGTTACTATATCGGCGTTTGTTCTCGCCGGAAATTTGTCAAGCGTTTCAAGCCACGCAGCGTTTTGCCGAACGGCAAGGCCTCGCGCTGCGGCTAAAATTGGCGATAGATTCCACGCTGATGCAACTCCCTTGGGAATATTTATACAATCCCGATGTCGGCGAATTTCTTTGCCTGGAAGGACGCCTTGCGCTGACGCGCCATTTCAATGCAGCTCCGCCGCGCAAACCGTTTGACTGGTCAGACCTTGTCATTTATTACACGAGCGCCGCGGACGATGCGACTCCGGACGTTGATTTTTTGATGCGTCTGGCGGAAAAAAACGGAATCACGACGCGGCGACTCGCACTCGCCACGCTCGAAAACGACGCGACGGCGCTCACACACGTCCAAATCTGGCACGTTCAAACGACGGGCGGACGCGACCCCGCAAGCGGCAGCTATGCGCTGCGCCTGAGCAACCGACAACCCGAACAATGGCTTACTCCCGCGAAAATCGCGCGCTGGCTCGACCCGAGCGCCGCTATTCTACTTGGCGTAATTGATGGCGGCACGCGCGCGACATCCGATTCATATGCGGCATCCGCCGTAGCGGCGGAACTGGTCGAACGGCAAATAATCGCGTCAGCCGTCACATTTCAATTTCCTTTGGACGCTAGCTTGCGCAAAGCGTTTTTTCAATCATTCTATCGCGCGCTGTCTAAACAAATGGGTCTGGACCTGGCAGTTAGCGAAGGACGTCGCGCCATCGCGGAACAAGGTGGCATTTGGGAATGGGGCGCGCCCGTGTTGTATTCCGCGTTGCCTGACGACCAGCCCCGCCCGGACGCGGACAAATTCGATGCAGAATATATTTCGGCGCAAGCTATGACGCCCGACGTCAAAGAAAAGTTCTGGTGATTACCTGAATTTCCAGACCCCAAGGGTTTTCGAAAACCCTTGGGGTCTGGAAATTCGCCGCGTTTTCGAGATGTGGATAATCATCAGAAAATTTTATTTGAATTCCCGCGCGTCTTGTGTTAGAATCGAGACAATTCTGCCGGTTCATGGAACAAATACAGTGTTGACTGTCGGCGGCCCAAACGCAGCGCGTACCCACACATCGGCTCCCACCCGATGACGCCTGATGACGGTCAAGCCAATCATATCCGGACGCCCTTGCGGAGGCGCAATGAAAAATAGTTCCAGTTTGCTTTCCAATCCAATTCTGCTTGGCGTTGGCGGACTCGTCGTGGGTCTGCTCATCGGCTGGTTCTTGTTGGGTTGGATGCTCTTTCCGGTCCAATTCACCAACGCGGACATTTGGGACCTCAACTCGCCCGCCAAAGAACAATATATTATTGCCATCGCCGACGCTTTTGCGGCAAATCAGAATGCCACTTTGGCGCAAGAAAGATTGCGCGGTTTGACTGCTCAAGAAATCAGCGCAAGTTTGACCGCCGAGTTCGCCAAGCGCAATACCAAAGATGATGCCAACGGCGCAAAGCGCATTAGTTCGTTTGCGCAAGCGCTCGGTATGCCGCTTCCCAGCTCCCCCGCGCAACCGGGCGCGACGCCCGCGCCGCCGAAATCAACCGGCGGAGCTTCCAACGATTGGGGAATAATCTTGATCGCCCTGGCAGGCGTACTGCTGCTAGCCGCCGCGGTCTTGTTCCTCTATATGCGTATACGCAATCGCCAAAACGCGGCTGAACCAAAATCCGCCGCGTCCGCGTCTGTGGTTTCGCCCAGTGAATTGACCGATCAACCAGGCCAAGCGCCCGCGTTGGCTGTGGCGCCCGTTACCGCTGCCGCCCCCGCCGCATCACGACCAGCAACGTCCTCCCTCGCCAAATCGCTCGGGACCTTTGCCGCAACCTATAAATTCGGCGAAGATAATTACGACACTTCGTTCACGCTCGAAACGAATCGCGGCGATTTTCTAGGCGAGACCGGCATGGGCAGCTCTGAAACCGTCGGCGAAGGCAAACCCGACAAAGTGACCGCGTTCGATATCTGGCTTTTTGACAAAACCGATGTCCGCACCGTCACCCAAATTTTAATGAGCGACGCCGCGTACAATAACCAAGCGACGCGTCAACGCCTCGCCACCAAAGGCGAATTGGTGTTGGCGGAAAAAGGCAAGACCGTCCGCCTCGAAACCGCGACGCTGGTGGTGGATTGCGAAATTGTGGATTTGGTGTACGCCAGCACGCCCGGTTTGCCGCCCAACAGCCATTTCCAAAAACTGATTGTCGAAATGGTGCCCAGTCAGAAATAACGCCGCCCAAGCGCCGCGCGCATTGCATTACCAAAAAAAACGGGTTTCCGCTCTGACGAGCGGAAACCCGTTTTCAGTTTCTCTACGCAAAGCGTTAGACTCTTGTTCGCGGATCAAACAAGCGCGCATATTCATCCAACGCGTAACGATCCGTCATCCCCGCGATATAATCGCACACCACCCGCGCGGGAATTTCCCTTTCCAAACGCAGCTGCGTTTTCGGCGGCAAGAGCCGCGGGTCGTTCAAATACGCGTGAAATAATTTTTCAATCACCTGTTCCGCTTTGCTCGCCATCCGCATTACGCGATAATGCCGATAAAATTTCGTCAGCAAATATTCTTGCAATGGTTTGACGTGCTGCGCGAACGCTTCCGAAAATTCCGCCAGCGGCGAACCAAATGTCCGCACTTGCGCCACCGAAGCAATATGATATTCCGTCAAGCGCGCATTGGTCGTATTCACAAAATCAGTCACAAATTCATTCACCAACCAACGAATAAATTTATGGCGAATCATCTCGCCAAAGCGCGCATTGCTTTCCAGCTGCGCGGAACTCCACTCGCGCCAAAACTCCAACTCGTTCAAATCGTAAGGGTCGAGCAAACCCGCGCGCAAACCATCGTCCAAGTCGGCGGTATTGTACGCGATTTCATCCGCCGCGCTCGCGAGTTGCGATTCTAACGTCGGCTCTTCGGAAAAATCAAAATCGCCAAACCCAATTTCATCGTACGCCGTCTCATGCTTGGCGATACCTTCGCGCACCTCGTACGTGAGATTCAAGCCACGATGTTCTGGAAAACGCTCTTCCAATTCATCCACCACGCGCAGCGATTGCTGCTGATGATTAAAGCCGCCAAAATCCGCCATCAAACGCCGCATCGTATATTCGCCCGAATGCCCAAAGGGCGTATGCCCAATGTCATGCACCAAACAAATCGCTTCGGTTAAATCTTGATTCGCGCCGAGCGCGCGCGCCAGCGTGCGCCCGATTTGCGCGACCTCGACCGTGTGCGTCAAACGCGTGCGATAGTAATCGCCTTCGGTGACAACAAACACTTGCGTTTTATATTCGAGTCGCCGAAACGCGGTAGTGTGCAAAATCCGATCGCGGTCGCGTTGGAACGCGGTGCGATATTCGTGTTCGGGGTCAGGATACACGCGCCCACGCGTCGCGCGACTCTGCATGCCATAGGGCGCGAGCGTAAGAGCTTCTTTATCTTCGAGTTGTTCGCGTATAAAAAGCAAAGCGCCTCCAGTTTGTCACATGACAATTCCAAAATCTTGCGCCAGCGCCGCGGCATATTCTTGCGCGTTTGCCAAGAGCCGTTCTGCGCGCTTGCCGTCTATCGTTTCAATCCGACGCATTCCGCTGAGCGTCACCCGACCGTCTCGCCGCGCCACCGTGCAAATCTGTCGCTGCGTAAAAGATGATTGCGGCGAAGTTTGATGATACTGACACATCTCTTGATATTCGGTCAATTCGTGCGGCGCGAGCGTAAAACGATATTGCGTCGTCCATTCGCCGCCCTCGGCGCGCCGCATCAGAATCAACCTCTCGCCAGCTTGAACGATGCGATACGTGAATTCATATTGCGCGCTCTCTTGCCGGCTGTCAATCAACAAGGGCTGACGAGCAGAATCGCCGAATCCAACTTCCACCAACCATCGTTCCGCCAGTTCGACCATCAAAACCAAATGATCGAATTCGGCGCCAAACGAGCCATCGCCGCGAATCGTATGCCCCGACAACATTGTGACCTTGAAGCCCAGTTGACGCAAGAGCTGCGCGAACAAACCATTTAGCTCATAACAAAAACCGCCGCGCCGCCGCGCAACAATTTTGTCAAACAACCAATCCTCGCATAGTTGAATCGTCTCGCCCGCATGAATGCTCAGATTCTCGAACGGCACGGCGAGCAAATGCGCGAGCTGCAAATCAAACAGCGTTTCTTTGGTCGGCGTCAGCGCGCCTGTGTAATGGATGCGCTCCAAATATCGCGCCAGCTCTAAATCAGTCATTGCGTTCGGATTTTTCTTTAGCGCGAATACAAGCGCTGCGGGTCCAATTCCTCGCGTATCAGTCGCAATTCTTCCGCGCTCGGCGGTTCCGTCGTTTCAAGCGCGTCCGCAAAACGAATTTGCCAGCCAATATTCGCCTGAACTTGAGCGCGCGTCACGTTCGGATGCAAACTTGTCACCATCATTTCGCGCGTATCCGCGGCGAAACGCAAAACGCACAAATCTGTAATCACCGCTTCGGGCCCGCGACCGCGTGCCTTTAATTTTTCACGGGCGGCGCCGCCCTCCAAATAGCCGGGCGACGTAATGAAATCCACGCGCGGCACAAACGCGCGTTTGTTCAAACGCGTAATCACCAAAATTTTTCCGCACAACACCGCGATTTCCGCCGCGCCGCCGGAACCGGGCAAGCGCGTCTTGGGTTTGGCATACGCGCCAATGACGGTCGTGTTGATATTGCCGAATTTATCAATCTGCGCCGCGCCGAGAAATCCAACATCAATCAAGCCGCGCTGCAAATAATATTGAAATAAATCGGGCATCCCCATCACGCTCGCCGCGCCCGTCACAATCGTTGGGTCGCCAATCGAGAGCGGCAAACGCGCGGGCCGCGCGCCAAACACGCCCGCCTCGTACACCAATTCCAAAGCGGGCGCGTGCAAGCGCTGCCCAAGATTACACACAATATTTGGCAAACCGACGCCGACAAAAGCCACGCGCGCGCCGCGCAATTCGCGCGCCGCGGCGGAAATCATGAGTTCATTTTGAGAGTACTCCATTATTTATACTCTCCATAATTAACCGGTTCCGCGAACGCGTCGCCCGGTTTGAGCGCGTTCAATTTCTCGCCCCACTTGGCGACATATTCCGCGCGGTCATTGACGCCATACACCCATTCGTCGAGCCACGCGTTCAACCCCGCCGTCTCGCGCGCAATCGTATCCCATTCCACATAAAACGCGTTATCGCGATCATAATAGCCCTGCGCGTAACTCGGATGCGCGCCGAACGGTTCGACTACCACTGCGTCCACAATCAAACCGGGAATGAGCGTGCGATTCGGGTCCGCGCGAATGACGCTCTCCGCCACCAATTCCTCGACGACGACGATGACGCGCCGCGACGCGAACGCGACCTCTTTTTGCGCGCCGGTCAAACCCCAAATTTGCGTATTGCCATTTTTATCCGCGCGCTGCGCGTGCAAGATTGCCACATCAGGATTTAATGGCGGAACCACGTAAATTTTTTCGTCGCCATAAGGCGATTGAATTTGTCGAATGCGCGGATTCACGCGCGGCAAATCGCCGCCCAGATAACTGTTGACGGGATAAAACGGCAAACGCGCCGCGCCCGCGATATAACGCCCGACCATGCCAAAATGCGAATATTCTTCCAGTTCAAGCGAACGCGGTTCGCCCTTTTCCACCGCGCGACGAAACGCTTGCAAACTGCCGACGCCAGGATTGCCCGCGTAACTAAAAACCAATTTCCGGCACACGCCCGCCGCGATCATCTGGTCATACACCAAATCAGGCGTCAGCCGACACAGCGTCAAATCTTTTTTCCGCTGGCGAATAATCTCATGGCCCGCCGCAAAACAGATCAGCTGCGTAAAACCTTCCAGCGCCACCATATCGCCATCGCGCACCAATTCGCGAATGGCATCGCGCATCGTCGTTACTTTCATCTCTGCAAAACAGCGAACCGCAAGCAAAAAATGTCTGCGATCCGCCAGCATAATTATTGTCCGATAAAACGCATACTTGCCGCGCTTTGCTCAAACACATCGCGATACTTGGCGATCAAATCGCTGCGCGTCGCGTACGTCAACACGTACGCGTAACGCCCATTCAAAACCAAATACTGTGTAATCGCGGCGAACATCGGCGAATCATCTTCGCGATTCAGCGCAAGCAAATAACGCACGCGTTCCGCCGGTTGACCCGCGATCGAAACGCGCTCGTGCGTAATTTCGCTATTGCGCGTCGTCAGCGCGTCAAGTTGAGCCAGATTAAGCGCCACGAACGTATCGAACGAAACCGCGTTCGGCAGCGTTTGACGCGTCACGGTCGCATTCGACGCAAAGCCGGATTGCTGCGTTTCGGGATTCAAATCAATCGCCCAAAATTTCACGCCATTTTGCAGCAGCGCCTCCGCATTCTCGCCCAGCGTTTGCGCCAATTCGGGGTTGCTCTGACGCACGCTCCCTAACGCGGCGGCGAGTTCCGGATTTTTCACAGGCAACCGCTGCCAAGTCGTCGGAACGGAAACGGCGAATCCACTCTCGGGCAGCGCGTATTCGCTCCACCCATTTGGCACGACCACAATCACTGAAGTCGGCGCGGGCGTCGCAAAACCCATATCGCCGACCGCAGGCACAAGCGTATAAATGGGCGCGGCGCCCGGGAGGCTGTCGGGCGCAATATTTAGCGCGACGCGATACGCGAACGCCGCCAACGGACACAGCGCCGCCAACACAAGAAAAATAATCAGGCGTTTAAGAAAACGCGATTCGGTGTTAGTCACGGATTAAAGAAACAAACAGCGAACGACGTTCACTGCTCGCCGATTATTATTTTCGCCTGTCTCGCGAATTCCGAAAAAACGCGCGGCGCGCTCGCGAGATACGCGCCGCCACGCAGCGCGGCGCGCGTGCCATCCAGCTGCGTCACCCGCGCGCCGGCTTCGCGTACAATCAAGATACCTGCCGCCACATCCCACGGAAACAAGGTCAACGCGAGATAAGCGTCGAGTCGTCCGGCGGCGATATAGCACAGCGATAACGCCGCGCTGCCGCTGACGCGCGCAGTGCGGCATTGCGCCGCCAAGCGCGTCAAAAGTTTCAAACTCAACGCGCGCGCGTGAGGGGCGCGCGCCAATTCAAAACCCGCGATCGCGCGTTCGAGCGCTGCCGTCTTGCTCGCGCGCAACCGTTTGCCGTTCAAAAACGCGCCGCGCCCGCGTTCAGCAAAAAAACATTCGCCGCGCAGCGGATCGTACACTACGCCGACGAGGGGCTGATTGCGGCGCGTCAACGCCAGACAAGTGGCAAACACCGGCATCTGGCGCGCGTAATTCGTCGTGCCATCGAGCGGGTCCATCAACCACACATATTCCGCGCGTTGCGGCGGCGTCGGGTCTTCTTCGGACCAAAGCGCGTGCGTCGGAAAAGCGCGTGTAATAATTCGCCGCGCCGCGCGATCGGCGGCAAAATCCGCGTCCGTGACAATATCGCGAAAACCTTTGGAGTGAACTTGGCGCGCGCCGTAAAATTTTTCCGCGAGCGCGCGTCCAGCCGCAAACGCGGCGCGCAGCGCGATTTTACCTTCTGCTGTCGCGGCAACGTCAAAAAGCGCGCGCGGTTTCATGGCTGCGCCGCCAACATCGAATTGACACGCGCCGCCAATGTATCGAGCAGCGCGCTGATTTGGGCTTTCGGTTCCGTCGCTTCAAGCCATAGACCCGCCACCTGCTGCTCGATACGTTCTATCGCCGGCAGCGCGGGCTGCGCGACAAGATTCGGCAGCGCGCCTTGAAACGCTTCGGCGATTTGGCGATAGCGCGCGTTCTTGCTCAAATCCGGCGCGATGAATTGCAGCGCGGACGCGCGCAAAGGAATCGCATTGGTCACGCGCACCCATTGCGCGCTCTGCGTCGGCGCCGTCATCCAGCGCACAAAAAACCACGCGTTGCGCGCGCGCGCGACATCAGTGCGTCCATGCGGCGCGGCGGAGATTCCAAAAAAATCGCCGCGCGTGAGCAGCCACGTTTCATCGGCGGAACTCTGCGGCAGCGGCGCGAGCGCGATTTCAAAATTTGATTTGCTTTGGCGCTGCAATGCTTGCAGCGTATCCAGCTCTGACATCCAGCCCAGATAAAATGTCGCGCGCCCCGACGCGAATTCTTGCTGCGCCTCAGGCGCGCTCGCCATGAGCTTGGCATACCCTGCCCCAGACAATTCCGCCGTCATTTTCAAAGTCGCCAAACCCGCGCGCTCTTGGAATAACGCGCGCGTTTCGGCATCGGTCAAGAGCGCGCTGCCGCGACTCGCGAGCATCGCCTCCAACATCGCGGCGCTGGGATATAAAACCCAGCCATATGTTTTTTCGGCGGACGCCAATTTGCTGTCCTCGGCGAATTCCTCCCAAGTGCGCGGCGCGCGCGCGACCTTTAATTCTTTGAAACGGTTCGCGTTATAAAACAGCACGAACGCCTCTTGATTGAACGGCATTCCAAAAGTGCGCTCGCCGAGCATAGGGAATTTGCCCAACTGTAACGCGCCATTCAGAAAATCTTTGGTATCTTGCGGCGTCAAGCCCAAATCCGCGTCGCGCAAAAATGATTCCATCGGCTGCAGTCCGCCCGCCGCCGCAAAATCCGCGATTTGTCTGCGGTCGGCGAGAACAAGATCCGGCGCGGCGCCCAGCGCAATGGCGGCATTGTATTGCTTGGTCAAATCATCGCGGCTGCCAACATACACCGGATTGATATTGAGATCAGGATAGACGCGATGGAAATCTTGCGCGAGTTTTTCAAACGTCTCGCGCGGCGTATCGGTAAAAGTATGCCAGACCGTAAGCGTTGTCGAGTTATCGGCGGAATTGGCGGAAGGAGTCGCAGGCGCCGGAGGCAAAGCAGGCGCCGCGCCGCAACCGTTTACAATGACCAGACTGCCGAGGCATAACGCCAACGTCAAAAAACGAGCGATTTGTGAACGTATCGAATACATGAAAAACGGAAAATGCGAGCGCATTATTGTCGGATGGGAAAGCATCCAGCGAAGCTATTGTAGATTATAGACCAGACGGACAGAGTGTCAACGCGCAGAACGGCGCGCGCGTTAACGTCAGATATTTTCAATGCTATTTTGCGTCACCGTTCCATTCTCCAGGCGAATGCGATGTGTAAATTTACTTTCTGGCACCGGCACATGGCTAATGAGAAAAATTTGATCAAAGGCGCGGCCGATTTCGCCTTCGGTCAACAGGAATAACAACGCTTGCGCGCGGTCGTCATCGAACGAACCGAGCGGCTCGTCCAAAAAAATAAAACCGGGCGAAGCGCCGCGTTCTTGCGGCAACGTCGCCAGCGCAAACGCCAGACGCAGCGCAAGCGAAAATTGGTCTTTGGTCCCGCCGCTGAAAATATTTTTTTCTTTCCAGGCGCCGCTTTGGCCCGCCCGCTCATCCCACACTCTGATTTTGAAACTTTCGGCGTCGAGCTCCGCGTCGTGATATCGGTCGCGCGTCAACTGCGGCAAGATGCGGCGCATATAATCCATCGTCGCGGGCAGCACTTGATGCACGATGCGCCGTCGCGCGCGCGCGACAATCTCGGCGCTGTATTTGCGCTGCGACTGTTCGCGCTGCTCGGCGCGCAATTCCAATTCCGCGGCTTGGACGTTCACGTTTTCGCCGACCAGACCGAGCTCGCGTTCAAAGCGTTCACGCGTGCCGTTCAATTCGCCGACGCGTTGATGCAACTGCCGCACGCGTATTTCCAATGCCGCGCGGTCTTGCAAGGGATTTTCTCTCACGCGTTCAACCTGCGCGCGCAATTCCGCCAACGCGGGTTTGTCGGGTAAAGTTTCAACCGCGCCCAATTCGTTCTTCAAAGCGCGCGCGGCGTGGAGCGCGTCCGCCGCGTTGCGCTGCCGAATCGCGCGCTCGCGTTCCAGCGCGCCAAAACGCTTTTCCACTTGCGCGGTTTGCGCGCGCGTCGTTTCGCCGCCGATGTCGCGAAACGACGCCGCTAATTGCGCTTGCAGCGTCACATACGCAGCGCGCGCGAGAGTGGGCGACCATGCCGCCGCGCGTTCATCCAACAGCGGAACAATTTCATCATAATGCGCTCGCATTTCGTCCCGAGTTTTTGCAATGCGCTCTTGTAGACGCGCCAAGTCATGCGCCAATTTATCGGCTTGCTGCGCGCGCGCTTGCAGCGCTTTGATGTCGCTTTGCGCCGCGCGGTACGCGTCGCGCAGCGCTTCGGTCTCGGGCTGCGTATTCAATGGCGCGCAGCGTCGCGCGAGGCGGGGGCGCCAACGATTGAGAATTTGTTCCGCGCGCGCGTGCCGACGTTCCAACTGCGGGATACTGTCTTGGGTCGCGGGCGATGACTCTTGAATGCGACGCGCTATCTCGTCGCGCTGCGCGCAGGCGTAATTGAATTTTTCACGTTCCGTTTCGCGCTCGACTTCCAACTCGGCGCGCGTCTTATTTTCCAATGTCGCCGCGAGGTCCACGCGGCGCGCGCGCGCCGCTTCCGTCGTCGGCGGCATTGACGGATCGAGCGCGCGCAAATGCGCCGCCGCCGCGTCAAGACGTTCGCGCGCATTTTGTTGCAACGTTTGTTTGGCGGCGGCTTGGCCTTCGAGGCGTCCAAGCTCTTGGGTCAACAGAGTCGCCTGCCGATTGAGTTGGACAAGTCGTCGCGCGATGAGAATGACCGCAAAGGTGGCGATGGCGGCGAGAACGAGCGCGACCAATACGCCGAGAAAAAGATTCGCGCTGCGTAAAACGAGCGCGGGCAAAAGAATGGCGCTGACGAGTCCGATGCCAGTGACAATGACGGCGAGATAAATCAGATATTGGCGCTGGGCGCGTCCGAGCGCGTCGCGCTCTATCTTTTTGGCGCTGCTTTGAGAAGCATCTGCCGCGCCGCTCGCAACCTCATCCATTGCCGTCGCCCATGCGCCTAACGCGTTGCCGATCTCGTACGCGCGCAATTTTTCGTCAAGCGCGGCAAGCCGCGCCGTATGTTGTTCAATCGTCGCGTTCAAATTCGCGCCGCGCTCTAAATGCGCGTCAAGTTCCTGCCGCCGATTCTGCGCGCGTTGCAAATCATTCAGAATCGCGCCACGCGCGGCTTCGACGCGCGTAAGCCGCGCCGCTAAAACGCCGAGGCGTTTAATTTCGTCTTGACGCGCGACTAGCGCGGGCAGCTGTTCTTGGAGCGCGCGTTCGATTTCGACGCGTTCAGTTTCAAGCGCGGCGGATTGTTCTTGGTCGTGCGCCAGCGCGTCGTGGCGCACAAGCAACAAGCTCATTGTCTGTTGCGCGCGGTCGAGCGCGTCCACGCGCGCCATTTGCGTTTGCAGCGCGACGCGTTGAATTTGCAGCGCGTCAAGTTCTTGCGTTAACGTTTCGCGCGCGTCCAGTTCAGTTAGCGCGCGTTCCAGCGCGGCGCGCACATCCAACTGTTTTAGTTCGGACTCGGCGCGCTGCAATGTTTGCGCGACGCCCGGCAGCTCTGCTTGCGCGCGCCCAAGCTCTACGCGCTGCGCGAGACGCGTCAAAAGTTTTTCATCCTCGCCGCGCAACTTTATTCGCTCTTCCAGTTCGAGCAAGCGTTCCAGATTCAAAATTTTCGAGAGCGATTCTTCGCGCTTTGCTTTGCTCATACCCTCGAGTTTTTCCAATTTTTTTTGTTCGACAAAACAGGTGTTGAGCAACGCTTCGGCGTCAAAACCCAATTCGCTGACCAGTCGTTCGTTCACCGCTTTGTTGCCGCGAATTTCTTCGAGCGCGCCGTCGGGGCGCGCAATCTCCAATTCCCACTTGTTGGTTTTGCCGCGAATGAGGGTGCGCGTGATTTTGAAAATACGATCGCGCGCCTGCACATCAAGTTCGACGCGCGCTTTTTCTTGGTCGTAGCGAATGAGGTCATCGAGATTTTTGGCGCCGCTTTCGGTATTGAGCGCCGCGCCAAAGAGCGCGAAAAAGACCGCTTCAAAGAGCGTGGATTTTCCCGCTTCATTTTTGCCTTGCACCAGAATACGTCCCGTGTCGGGAAAAGAAATTTCGATTTCGGAAAGTTGTTTGAAATCGTGCGCGTAAAGACGTTTGAGGCGAATCATGTTTCGACATTCTACGCATAGAACGATTGTTCCGCAAATGCGCGTAAAAAAAGAGGATGCGGCGCGCTTGCCGCATCCCTTGATGATCCTGTGAGCGCTAGTACTCGACCAACATGAGGTTGCGGGTTTGATGAGTTCAAACTTTCGAAATTTGGCAAATTTCGGAAGTTTGGCACCCCGCATTCTCATCAAGTTAGTACTAGGCGCCGATTACGGTCCTTGAACGACCAACGCAAAGGGCTGCGGCCCCATCGGCACGTTCGCGGCGATGACGCGCACGGTCCAGGTCCCCGCTTCGGCGGATTGAATGTATACATTTTCTACATTGTTCACCGCGTCATATTTGCCCTTTGTTTTGCTCCAACCATTCGCAAACACGTTGCCTTTATATTTGACGCCGCTCGGCGAAATCACGAGCAGATTCAAATTGTTGACCAGATTGCGCGCGGCGATTTCGGTGGACGGATAATCGGTCCAAACCAATGTGACTTTAAAGGGCTGTCCGCCCGATAACGTATATTGATAGTTGCGCCGATTTTTTGTGACGACGCCCGGCGCGTCTTGGACAAATTGACGCGTGCCGTCGGTCGCGTCCGCCACATTCACGCGCCCCCACCCTTCGTGATTGTTTGGAATCGGATAAGCGTTGTCGTTCGCGCCGTCATTGTTTTCATCCAATAAATCCACCGCCGAGTTGATGAGCGTGGCTTTGACCAATGCGGACGACGCGTTGAGTCCGTGCGCTTTTTGATAATAGTCGCGGACAACGGTTGCCGCGCCGGCGACGAGTGGGTTCGACATTGAAGTGCCGCCCATGTATTTGTAAAATTCGTTGCGCGGCATGCCCCAGCCATCCCAACTGTATTCATTCACGCGCGGATTCTTGGGGTCGCCATAACCCTCTTGATATAAACCGGCGGAGGTCGAAAGAATCCATGTGCCGGGCGCGACGACATCCGGTTTGATGCGTCCATCATCCGCAGGGCCGCGCGAAGACCACGCCGCCATTTGTTCCTGATTGCCTGCGGTCGTATCATTTTTGAGCGGATTTCTCGAGAAACTATCGGGATAGCGTTGTCCATAGGTGCCGAGAACATTTTGTCCGCCCATGCTATTGCACGTTTGCGCGGTCTGGTACAAATCGTGCGAGGTGTAATTTAAATTCGGGTCGCATTCCCAATGCCCTTGACGGTCGTTTTCGCTCGCGCCGACGGTGATAACATTTTTCGCGGTCGCGGGCGCGCCGAGCGAACCGAAATCCACAATGCCGTTCTTGTCGGCGTCCGTGCCCGAATTGCCGGCGGAAAACGTAATCGTCAAATCTTTCTTTTTCCACGCGTACGCATCGGTCTCGGCGCTATTGGCGTTGTAATCGCCATTCACTGCCGCGCCCCACGAATTGGAATGCACACGCGCGCCTTGCTTGTACGCTTGCGCGAACAGCGATCTCAAATTCGCGGGCAAGCCGGTCAAGAAATAACCGGTATTCGGTTCGCCGGCGTCGAGACAGACGGGATTGATTTTGACAAAATTTTCGACGGCTTGGAAAACTAACTGCGCGGCGGGCGCGACGCCTTTGCCTTCGCCATTCGCGCCGCCATCGCTCAACACGGAACCGGAAGTATGCGTGCCGTGACCGCTGTCGGCGTCAATCGCGCCATCGTCAAAAATCTTGATAAAACAAATATCGGTCGCGCCGGGCAAATTATTAATGTTGACAATGCGCGACGCGGGAATATCGGGATGCGCGCCCGTTTTGGTGCCGTCACCCAAACCGGTGTCGGCGACGGCGGCGATTTGCGTCGAACCGTCATAACCGTTCGTGTTGGCGATATTGCCGCCGATGATAGCGCCGCCGCCATAATCATTGTGCTTTTGCGGCAAAATATAATTTTCAATCCATGCCACGTCGGTCACGCGCGAAATCGCGTCCACCTGCGCGCTCGACGCGGCAACGCGCGCGATAGTTTCGTCAACGCCCAAGACTTGGGCGCCAGTCGCGCTAATCGCGGCAAGCGTCGCCGCCATATCCGCGCCCTCTTCGACGCGAATAGTATAGGGGAAAGCGTCGCCGCGTTTCAAATCGAGATTCATTTTATACGCGGGCAAGAACGCGCCCACCCACGCGACATTTTGCTGCGACGCAAAACTCGACGCTTGCGAACCTGACATGCGGACTTTGAACGCGAAATCAGGAATGTACGCCACAATCTCGCCGCCTGCCGCTTGCAGCTGCTGTTTCCACGCGTCATTCACCGCGCCGTGAAATTGCACCAAATAATAGTCGCGCGCGTTTAGCGCGGCTTCGGGCATTGGCGCGGCGGCGATTGAATTTTCGTGAGTGGGTATCACTAAACCCGTTTTGAGGCGCAGGGGCGCGCGGCGCGCCTTTTGCGCGGTGACAGTGGACGCGACCAAGAGCGCGGGAAAGATGCTCAGCGCGCACAGCGCCGCGAGCAAAATAATTTTACGCATTGCGAGAAAACTCCTTTGGGCTGAAAAATGAGTGAGAGCGCAGGTGGATGTATTTTACACACTTGCGCGTCGGTACAAATTTACGATGCGCGCGTGCGCTTCTTGAATGGTTAGACGCGCGTCGTCATCTTGGGCTTGGGCCAACAGTTCATCGGCGACGCGCGCGAGTTCGCGCTCCACATCCACGTGTTCCGCGGGCGCGGCATTGCTGTCCGCGTCGGCGTCGCGCGCGCGAATTTCGATTTGGGATTTATCTAGATCAAAATAAAAATTAAGTTCATTGCCAAGGCGCCACAAATCAAAAAACTTTATTTTATGATACGCGTCGCGGTCAAGGATGCCTTCGAGGCGCAGTTGCAATAATTGGTCGGGGTCGCTGATGGCGCGAATTTCTTGAAAAATATATTCGGTCGGATCGTCGGCGGGCAAATTGCCGCAGCGAATTTCGTGACGGCGCATCGCCTGCGGCGCAATCGTTTCGCGGCGCAATTTGCGCGGGATCTTGCCCTCGAGTTCGAGATAATAAAAGCCGGGTTCGTTTTTCAATTCGCCAAAGGTGAGCCGCTCGGTCGCGCCGGGAATCAACACGGTCGCGTGTTCGACATTTAGTTTTTTGTCGGCGTGAATGTCACCGACGAGGAAATAATCAATTTGTTTCAGCGCGGCGATGGCGGATTTTTTATACACCGCGTCGTCAAAGCCGGGCGGCACGGCATCCTCCACGCCGCCGTGCAACAACAGAATTTTCACATCGGCATCGGGCGGATTGATTTCCACGCCATCCAATAAATCGGTCTCGGCGGTCGCGCGCGGGTCGGGCGCGAGGCCGCCGATGGCGATGCGCGCGCCGTCAATCTCGAATGTTTCAAATTCGACCTGCGCGCGCTTGTTGAATACGCGCAGCGCATCCAATTCTTGATAAATCCGAATCGGCGTCGCGCTTTCGCCCAGATAGCGCGGCATATCGTGATTGCCGCTGATGGCGAGAACGCGCACGTTGTGTTCTTGCAAACGTTTGAATTCGCGCGCCGCATACGCGAGCTCGATGGGACTGGGGTCGGAATTGTCAAACAAATCGCCGCCGTGCAAAAAAAAATGCGCGCGCTGTTGAATGGCAAAGTCAACGGTGGCGCGGAACGCTTGGCGAATGCGCTTGCGCCGTTCGCGCAGTTGGTCGCGCGTCATTTTCGCGTAATAGCGATTGAGATGATTATCGGCGGTGAATACGATTCGAATCATGGGAACGTTAATTACGCCGCGCGCGCCAGCGGATCTTTGGTCGAACGCGTCAAGACCTCCACGCCATCATCGCGGAATACGACCAAATCTTCAATTCGCACGCCGCCCCAATCGGGGATATAAATGCCCGGTTCGATCGTGAGAAGCATCCCCGCTTTAACAATATCTTGGGATGATTTGCCGCCGCGCGGAAGTTCATGCACCACGCGTCCGACGCCGTGGCCCAAACCGTGTCCAAAGTTTTCGCCGTAACCCGCTTGCTCGATAATGCGGCGCGCGATGCGGTCAATTTGTTTGCCTTTCATCCCGACGCGCGCGCGTTTTTCAACCGCTAACTGCGCTTTCAAAACAATGTTATAGATTTCGTCGAATTTGGCGGTGGTGTGTCCCAAAATAATCGTGCGCGTCATATCCGCGTTGTAGCCATCCATACGCGCGCCAATATCAATCGTTAGCGGTTCGCCCAACTGAATTTGACGGTCGCTCGGCACGGCATGCGGCAGCGCCGCGTTTGGGCCGCTCGCCACAATCGGGTCAAAGGCGTTGCCCTCGGCGCCGTGTTCGCGGAAATACGATTCGATAATCCACGCGCCCTGCTTTTCAGTCATGCCGGGATGCACTACCGAAACGAAATGGGCGAATGCCGCGTCGGTTAAATCCACCGCGCGCCGAATCCGTCCAATTTCTGATTCGTCTTTGACCGCGCGCAGTTGCAGGATGACATCCTCCGCCGCTTTGAGTTTGACGCCCGCTTTACGCGCGGTTTTTTGCCATTGCTTGTATCGAAAGACGTTGACATGCTGCGGCTCGAAACCGACAATTCGCAAATGATTCGCCTGCGCGAAATCGCGCAGCGCGTCGCCAATTTCGTATTTGCCGCGTTCGAGTTTCATCACCGGCAGCGCGGGCGCTTGGCGAGTTGCCGCTTCCACATAACGAAAATCAGTGACGATGCGCGCGTCGGTTTGAGAAATCAACAGGACCGAATCAAAGTCGGCATGTCCGCTAAAGCCCGTGAGATATTGCTGGTCCTCATTACGCGACACAATCAGCGCGTCGAGTCCAAGCTCATTCATTTTTTCGCGCAAAGCGCCAAGACGTAAAGACATGAAAAAACTCCGTTTTTGGTTCTTGCTTTTAAATGGTTGATTGACAAAAGGAAAGCGCGGGTTGGACGGATTATCGCGCGGTTACACTGCCGCGCGAATAATCGCCATTCACGCATCGTATCATATTTTTGGAACTCTGTGTAAGCAAGCCGCCGCAGTTCGGGCACGGTTCACTCAGCGGTTTGTCCCACGACGCGAAATCACAATTTGGGTAACGCGCGCAGCCGTAAAAGACGCGACCTTTTTTTGATTTCTTTTCGCGCAATTCGCCCTCTTTGCATTTGGGACATTGCACGCCGGTCGTGATTTTTTTCATGCCTTTGCACGCGGGGAAACGCGAACACGATAAAAATTTTCCGTACTTGGCTTTTTTGATCACCATCGGCGCGCCGCATAAATCACACAGTACGTCTGTCTTTTCATCCGCCACAATTGTGATGGGCATTTCTTGCGCGGCGCGGTCAAGCGTTTCTTTAAATGGACCATAAAACTCGCGCATCAACTTGGTCCAATTTTCCTTGCCCGCTGCCACCGCGTCCAGTTTTTCTTCCAGCTGCGCGGTGAATCCCAAATCAACGATTTCGGCAAAGTGCGCGACGAGCAAATCATTCACCACAAAACCGAGTTCCGTCGGTTTCAATCTGCGTCCTTGGATTTGTTCGATGTAATCGCGCTCTTGGATATTCGCCATGATGGGCGCGTAGGTTGACGGACGCCCGATGCCGTGCTGCTCTAACGCTTTGATCAATGTCGCTTCGGTATAACGCGGCGGCGGTTCGGTGAAATGTTGTTCGGGATAAATGCCGAGCAAAGCGAGCGGCTCGTTTTTTTCCAACGGCGGCAGTCGCTTATCCGAATCGTTTTCTTCGTCCTCGTCGCCAACGTTTCTGCCGTAAACTGCGAGATAGCCGGCGAATTTTAAAATGGAACCGTTCGCGCGAAAGAGATAGTTCGGTGATTGGGTGATTGGGTGATTTGCTTCGTTCGCCTCAATGTCCACTGCTGTCGTATCAAAGATCGCGCTCGCCATTTGCGACGCGACAAAGCGTTTCCAAATCAAATCGTACAAACGGAATTGGTCATTGTCGAGATGTTGGCGAATAGCGTTCGGCTCGCGAAATGTTTTTGTCGGACGAATGGCTTCGTGCGCCTCTTGCGCGCCCGCGACTTTTTTGGCATAGACGCGCGGCTTGGGCGGCAGATAGTTTGCGCCAAACTTTTGCTCAATGTACTCGAGCGCTTCTTTTTGCGCCGCCTCGGCAACGTTGGTTGAATCGGTGCGCATGTACGTAATCAAACCAACTGCGGCTTCCTCTCCTACATCAATCCCTTCGTACAATTCTTGCGCCACTTTCATCGTCCGCTTTGGATTGAAACCCAAGCGCCGCGACGCGTCTTGCTGCAGCGACGAAGTGATATACGGCGGATACGGATTGCGCGTTACATCTTTGCGCCGCGCATCAAGCACGCGGTAATTACATTTCTCCAGTACCTCTTTGAGTTTCAACGCCTCTGCGCCCGAATGACATTCAAAATCTTTGTCGCCGACTTGGACAAGCCGCGCGCGAAAGGGAGAGAATGGAGATTGGAGATTGGAGATTGATTCTCCCTGTTTCCCTGTTTCCGTGTTTCCCTGTTTCTCCAATTCCGCCTCGATGCTCCAATATTCGACCGCGACAAAATTTTGAATTTCGCGCTCGCGTTCGACGACGAGCCGCACAGCGACCGACTGTACGCGCCCCGCGCTCAACGTCCACTTTTTCATTTTCTTTGCGAGCAAGGGGCTGATGGTGTAACCGACGATGCGGTCCAGCACGCGACGCGCTTGCTGCGCGTCCACGCGTCCCATGTCGAGTTCGCGCGGATGCGAAAACGCGCGGCGAATCGCGTCTTGTGTAATCTCATGGAACTCGACGCGATGGACGGGTTTGCCCGCGATTTGATTTTTCAACACAGCGGCGAGGTGCCACGAAATCGCTTCGCCCTCGCGGTCGGGATCGGTGGCGAGATAAATTTCGCGCGCGCTTTGCGCGTACTCGCGCAGTTCGTCCACCACGTCGCGTTTTTTCGCGGTGATTTCGTATTTCGGTTTGAAATCGTGTTCAAGGTCCACGCCCAAATCTTTGCGCGGCAAATCGCGGATGTGTCCGACGGAGGCGCGCACGCGGTAATTCCGTCCAAGAAATTTGGAAATCGTTTTCGCTTTGGCGGGCGATTCGACGATGACGAGCGCGGCGCCGGAGGTGGAGATTGGAAATTGGAGATTGGAGATTGATTCCTCACCCAAATCGTCATCCTCTGAGCGCGCGCGGCGTGAACGCGTTGCGCGTTTTGGCGCAGTGGATTTTTTCACGCGTGATTTTTCATCGGACGCTTTGGTTTCACGCGCAACGGTTTTTTCTTGACGCGATTCAACCAGCGGCAACGCGGGCTGCATTATCGCGTCTACCGTCTGTCGCCCGTCGTCGGACGGCTCTATCACCCGCATCAACACGCTGCCGCACACCGCGCAAGTTCCGCGCGTTAACGGTTTTCCGTTTGTCGCTTTCACCACTTGCGCGTTGGAAATTTCGCGCGAAATTTTGCATTTGGGACAGTGCGCTTGCATGGGGAAATTGTATCACAAATTAGAACAGTTGTGCGACGCGAATTAGGATATAATTTCGTTATCTCGTTCACACGGAGGATTTTACATGGCGGAACTCTCGCACATTGCCGAATTAAAATCGGATAGCGCGAAACGACGCGAGCGCGCGATCCAGAATTTGACCGCGACCGATTTGACGGACGCCCAAGTTATCGAGCAACTGCAAAACATTGTCAGCGCCGATCCAATGGAATATGCGCGCGTCGCCGCGCGAGCGCAGTTGCTGGCGGCGGGGCAAACGCCGCGCGCAAGCGTCGCGCCAATTCAAGTCAAACAAGAAGACGCGAGCAAACCCGCGATTTTCGCGATCGGTTATTTTGGCATCCTGATCATCTGCGTCTGTGTCGCCATCGGAGTCATCGGGTTCCTCGCGTTCAGCGCTCCGCAAATCGGCAATATTTTTTCGCGCGTCACAAACGGTTTGGCGCCTTGACGCGACCGTCTTGAAATTTTCCCCTTTACTCGATCCAAAAATTTTCGCGCGTGCCGCGTCTTGCGTTACCAGGGCGAATTCTTAATTCGTTTGTGGGCAAGCCCCTTCGGGTTTCCGAAAACCCAAAGGGGCTGATAGTTCAAAACCCTTTCTGACCTGCTATAGAAATAAAGGCGAGCGCAATAATAAATATTGCGCTCGCCTTGACTCGTCAATGAATGTCCGCTACGACGCTATCCTTTGGCATACGCGACAGCATAATCATAGTTCTTGCCAATCACATCCCAATTCAAGACATTCCAAATCGCGTCGAGATAATCGGGACGGCGATTTTGATATTTCAAGTAATACGCGTGTTCCCAAACATCCACGCCAAACACGGGCGTCTTACCTTCCATAAACGGACTGTCCTGATTGGCGGTGCTCATGACCGCCAGCTTGCCGCCATCGAGAACGAGCCACGCCCAACCCGAACCAAAGCGACCGGCGCCTGCCGCTTTGAACTTTGCTTTGAATTCATCAAAACTGCCAAACGCGGCATTGATGGCGTCCGCCAACGCGCCTTTGGGCGCGCCGCCGGCATTCGGACCCATCGCCAACCAAAACGCGGCGTGATTCGCGTGACCGCCGCCATTGTTGCGAACCGCCGTGCGAATATCTTCCGGCACTTTATCGAGTTGTGCCACCATCGTCCAGGGGTCGCTGAACTCGAGTTCGGGATGCTTTTCGAGCGCAGCATTCAGATTGTTCACGTACGCGGCGTGATGCTTGTCGTGATGAATTTTCATCGTCTCGGCGTCAATATGCGGCTCTAACGCATCATACGCATACGGCAAAGGTGGTAATTCGAACTTCATCGTGGATTCCTCCTCAGGCGTTGTCAAAACAAAGCTGTATAACGGCGACAGCTTTGTTTTGAAGGCGCCAAAGCTTTAACGTTTTCAAAAACTTTAGCAACAATAATGCTGTCAAAGTATTATACCATTCTGGGATGCAAGCGTCAATGTAAATTTGTTGGTGATTACCCACATCTCGAAAACGCAGCGGATTTCCAGGCCCTAAGGGTTTTCGAAAACCCTTAGGGTCTGGAAATCCGGGCAATCACCAGAAATTCGTGAAAATTTTAACGCGCGTCCCCATCCTTCTTGACTTTCAAGCGAGGCGGCGCAAAAGTCGCAAGCGCTACGCCTATCACGTCAAACATAAATTGCGCGCCATATTCTATGGGAGATGCATCGACTTTAGGATATGATTGAGGATTTCAGTGTACTCTGTGTTAGCTGGAATAACTCGAATAAAATACACGTCCTTATTCTTTTCAATTAGAATTACCCCGAATACAGTATCTGGGTCAGTGACGTCAGTGGAGACAAGTTGAATCGCTCGATGACCGTCTACGTTTTCCAAGTTGACACGCGATATGCGATTCTCCGCCGGGACTTGCTGCTCAACGATATCAACCCATTCTTCAAACGAGGAATACCCTTCCAATGCGCCTGGATTGTATCCAATCTCAATGTTGAAATGATCGGGAGTTACCACAACAATTCCCTTTGTCATGCCAACTTTGCCCGGATCAATATTTTGGAGCGTAATATCTTCACCGACTCCACCTGTGGGTTCAACAAACCAATTGTCAGGGTATTCAAAAGACACCTTCAAATTTGGATCTGTAAAAGTCAGATATGTTCCGCTAGGAGGCGCTGGGACTGGAGGCGTAGATATCGGAAGCTCGGTTACAACAGGGACAGGAGCTTCAGCGTTCTCTGTAGCTTCTTCAAGGAAATCGGCAGTCTCATCAGGTGGAGGGGGAGTCCCAACAAGTTTAAAGTCAACTGTGGGCAACAGAGTTGCGGGACCCGTCGGAGCATCGGGGAATGCTGGCGCTCCGGGGAATAAGGTGGCGGTTGGATAAACTGGGGACGTAGCTTTTCGAGCTGCAGCAATCGAGACAGACGTTTCAGGAGATACTCTACGCAAATCCAGCAAGGCAAAGGTCAAGCCACAAGCTACAAGTACGCCGATTCCTATCAAGATAGCCAAGAGCAAGGGATTTGGAGAAACAGAAGGATTTGCCTTTCTTGAATCGGACATTAGATACTCCTTTTATTCGCTTTGACAACAAGTGTCCATAAAAGAGAGCGACGAACGCAACCAGCAATCCAAACTTGACATTCAATATAGCATCTAGCTCAATCAGCGTCAATGCGAATTTGCCAAAAAAAATCATCCGCGTATAATTTGTGTATTCAACCTCGCACGTTTTTTTGAGAACAGTCGGCGCCCCCGACTGTTCTTTGTTGATGGAGAGATAGTTACGTATGGCGCAGCAATCCAAGAACGATTTTATTGTCGCAATCGCGCAAATTTGCACCGAGCGCGGTTTATCCAAAGATACTGTTTTACATGCAGTGGAACAGGCGCTCGTTTCGGCATATAAACGCAATTACGGCGGCTCGGCAAACATTTCCGCGAAAATTGACCCGAACTCGGGCAAGGTGAAAATTTTCGCGCAGAAAACAGTGGTGGACAATGTATTGGACCGCCGCGCGGAAATCACTTTGCCAGACGCGCGCGAAATTGATCCGATGGCGGATCTTGGCGGCACCGTCGCCATCGAATCCACACCCGATAATTTTGGGCGCATCGCCGCGCAAACCGCCAAACAGGTCGTGTTGCAACGTATTCGCGAAGCCGAACGCGATGCTTTGTACACTTCTTTTCACGAGCGCGAAGGCGAAATTGTTCAAGGCACCATCAAGACGCTTGAACAGAGCGCCATCACGGTGGATTTGGGACGCATTGAGGGCCTGCTGCCCAAGAACGAACAGATTCCCACCGAACGCTATCGGCACAATCAAAAAATTCGCGCGCTCATCACCGAAGTCAACAAGGCGTCACGCGGGCCCCAAGTTTTGCTCTCGCGCACGCATCGCAATATGCTGCGTCGCTTGTTGGAAATCGAAGTCCCGGAAATTTTTAACGGTCTGGTCGAAATCAAATCTATCGCGCGCGAAGCGGGACAGCGTTCCAAAGTCGCCGTGTCCGCGACCCAAGACGGCATTGATCCGGTCGGCGCGTGCGTGGGTCAGCGCGGCGGACGCATTCAAGCGATTGTAAACGAACTGACCGGCGAAAAAATTGACGTGATTGAATGGAATCCTAATCCGCAAATTTTTATCGCGAGCGCGCTGTCGCCCGCCAAAGCGACGCAAGTGACTTTGACCGAAGACGAAAACGGCGACAAAGTCGCAACCGTTATTGTTCAAGACAAACAGTTGTCGCTGGCGATTGGCAAAGAGGGTCAAAACGCGCGGCTCGCCGCGAAATTGACCGGCTGGCGGATTGACATCAAGAGCGAAGCCCAAGTCAACGAAGAATTGATGCGCCAGCAGATGCAAGAGCAATCCACGCTGGACGCGCAGCAAGCAGTGGCGGAAGCCCAAGTCGTTTTGGAGCAAGACGAAGCTTTGCCGGAAACGGAAATGAGCGCGCCACTCCAAATCGTCGAGCCGGTCATTACCGAAAGCGTGATAGTCGCCGTGCCGAGCGCGCCAGAACCCGAACCGGAAGAGGAACTTTCTTTTGCCGAAGCATTGGAACAATTTGAACAGCGGCAAGCAAAAGAAGAGGAACAAGAAACGGTCCAAGACGACGAACGCACGCGCAAATTAAAAGAAGACCGGCGCAAACGGCAAACGCTCGTCTTTGATCCCAAAGCCGGCAAAGTCATCGCGCAAAAGAAACACAAAGGCGGCAAACAAGATTGGCTGGATGAATTGGGCGAGGACGAAGACGAGCCGCTGGAAGAATCGCCCGCCGAGAGCGACGATAACGGCAGCGAGTAAACGAATATGCCCAAGCATATTCCACAGCGCACGTGCATTGGCTGTCGCGTCGTTCAATCCAAACGCGAACTCTTGCGTATCGTTCGCACGCCCGAGGGGCGCGTCATCGCCGACCCAACGGGCAAACGCAACGGGCGCGGCACGTACGTGCATAAAACACGCGATTGTTTTGAAAATATTTTGGGCGCGCCCGACAAATTGCGGCAGGCCTTGAATCTACAAACGCCGCTTTTGTCCGACGATTTATTGGCATTGCAAGCATTGATGAAAACTTTTCCGGCGTCTGATTTGTCGGGAAACGAGATGAACGTTCAAACGTCCGAGCCGCGTCGCGCTCTAGGCAAAACGACGCAAACAAAAAAGCAAGCTGTCACAAACCGAAAATCGCCTACGGTCTAAGTAGCATGGCAAGCGAAACTCTGGTTTGCGAAAACTTGCGCGTGACAACCGGTTACGCCTGGCATATGACATGGCGTTGGTCCGGCGCCACGAGGAGCGAATGGCAATGATTTGATTGCTTGTCCCCTTCCCTCGTTCGCCGCCGCGTCAGCGTCTTGGCGCACTTTGCCCTCTGCCTTGGCTCTTCCGTTTGTCGCCTTTTTAAACCGCCTGCGTTATCTACGCAGCAACTGATTGCACAGGATGCATGTTCACAAGAACACGCTTTAAACGCGCCGCGCTGCGGCGCGATTCGAGCCAAATGATTTTGTGGGTATAGCCCTTAAGCGAGGATGGAATGGCAGACAATCTAAATCAAACAGCGACCGATACGCCCGCCGCCGACGCGGACAAAAAGAAATCCGCCAACACTGGCGACAACGCCACTAGCAACGTCACCGCCAAACCTAAACCAGCGACGGCTCCCTCATCCAAACCCACATCCTCCACCACACCGCGCCCGCAATCCGGCAACGCGCCGCGCCCGCAATCTGGCAACGCGCCGCGCCCGCAATCCGGCAACGCGCCGCGCCCGCAATCCGGCAACACGCCGCGTCCGCAATCCGGCAACACGCCGCGTCCGCAATCCGGCAACACGCCGCGTCCGCAATCCGGAGGCGCACCGCGTCCATCCGGTTCAGGCAATTCTGGACAACGTTACGGTTCCGGCAGCGGCAGTCGTCCCAATGCATCGCGTCCCACCTCCGGCGGCAACAAGCAGCATTCATCACATAAACCGGGCAATGGACAGCGTCCGCCGCAAACGCAAAATCGTCAGGGCGGCAATCGGTCACAAGGCGGCAATCGCTCGCATACCGGAAATCGTTCATCGCAAGGCAGTCATTCGGGCAAATCCAGCGCGCCCATGTCCAAAGTCGCCGCGCCTGTCGTGCCGCTCAAACCGCTCGTCGCGCCGATTGTCATTTTGCCCGCCTCGCTGACCGTGCGCGATTTAGCGACGCAACTTAAACTCACACCGATTGACATTATTAAAAAATTGATGGCGAATGGCGTGATGGCAAATATCACCCAGTCCATTGATTTCGACACCGCCGCGCTCATCGCCGAAGAGCTTGGGTTTCAGGTGCAAGAAGAAAAACCCGAAGTGGTCGAAGAAGTTGTTTCGACCCTTTCCTCCATTCCCAAAAAGGTCGAATACACGCCCGAAGAACTCGCTAAAATGCAAACGCGTCCGCCGGTCGTCACCATCATGGGGCATGTTGACCATGGCAAAACTTCGCTGCTCGACGCGATTCGCAACACCAATGTAGTTGGCGGCGAATTCGGCGGCATCACACAGCACATTGGCGCCTATCAAATCGTCCACAACGACAAGAAAATCACTTTTCTCGATACGCCCGGACACGAAGCCTTTACCGCGATGCGCGCGCGCGGCGCCAAGTCCACCGACATTGCTATCATCGTCGTCGCCGCCGATGACGGCGTCATGCCCACTACGCGCGAAGCGATTGAGCATGCGCGCGCGGCGCATGTGCCGATTATTATTGCGTTAAATAAAATTGATCGCCCGAACGCGAATCCGGAACGCGCCAAACAACAGTTGAATGAAATCGGTTTGGAAGTGTACGGCGGCAAAGACGAAGTGACGGTCGTGCCGATTTCCGCCAAACAAAAAATCGGGCTGGATGAATTGCTTGAAAATGTGTTGCTCGTCGCGGAGCTTGCCGACCTCAAAGCGAATCCGGATAAATTATCGCACGGCGTCGTTATTGAATCGCGTCTCGACAAACAACAGGGGCCAACGGCGACGCTGTTGGTGCAAGAAGGCACGCTCAACGTCGGCGATATTATTGTCATGGGCGAAACGTATGGCAAAGTGCGCGCGATGTTCAACGAACGCGGCGAAAATATAACGGACGCGCCGCCCGCCACGCCTGTCGTCATTACCGGCATGAGCGATGTGCCGCCCGCCGGAGAACTGTTTGAAGAAGTCGAAAGCGAACAGGAAGCGCGCGCGCGCGCCTATGACCGCATTCAAGCGCGCCGCGTCAAAGAAATCAAGACGCCCGCGATTTCACTCAACGATTTGTATTCCAAATTCAAAGAGGGCGCGGTCAAAGAGCTTAACCTGCTGGTCAAAGCGGATGTCGCCGGTTCACTCGAACCGATTGTGTCATCGCTGGAAAAATTGGGGTATGGCAATCTGCACGCGAAAATTGTGCGGCAGGGCATTGGCGCGGTCACGCAAGCGGATGTGATGCTCGCCGCCGCGTCGCAAGGTATCATCATCGCGTTCAACGTCGGCATCGAAGGCGCGGCGGAGGCGTTGGCGGGCCAAGAGCAAGTTGACATTCGCAAATACAATATCATTTACAAACTCATCGAAGATATTGACAAGGCGCTCAAGGGAATGCTCGAACCTGAATACAAAGATGTCTTGACGGGGCGCGCGCAGGTGTTGAAAATCTTTAACGTGAAAAAGAATGTCATCGCCGGCAGTCGCGTCATCAAAGGGAACATCGCGCGCGGCGCCACCGCCAAAGTTTTGCGCGGACAAAAGGAATTGTTCACCGGACAACTTTCTTCGCTCAAACGCTTTACCGATGATGTCAAAGAAGTCGCCGAAGGTTATGAATGCGGTATCTCGCTCGAAGGATTCAATGACTTGCGCGAAGGCGATCTCATCGAGTTTTACAAAAAAGAAAGAGTGAGTTGACGGCCGAGAGGCGGATGATCGCAAACGCGCTACAGCCCGTCATCCGCCTCTCGGCGCCATTATCATGTTCGACCCTCAAGTTTTGCAAGTAGTCGCGGCGGCATTGAAAGACGCGCGCGTTATTTTTATCGCCGCGCACATTCAACCGGATGGCGATTGCGTGGGTTCGCAGCTCGCGCTCGGTCACGCGCTCCGCGCGCTGGGCAAAGAGGTTGCGCTGGCGTTGGATGATAAATTACCCGACAATCTCAATTTTTTGAACGGGTTTCGCGAAATCAAACCGCGCGAACCGCAGGCGGAAGATTTGTTTGTTTATGTGGACGGCAGCGATACAGGTCGCTACGGCAAAGCATTCAATCGCGCGCGCAGCGGCGCGCGCCCCGTCATTCTGATTGACCATCACATTACAAACGAGCCGTTCGGCGATTTGAATTTGGTGGACCCGGATGCCGCCTCCACCGCCGAAATTATTTTTCAGGTCATCCGCGCGTTGGACGTTCCGTTTTCGCCCGACATGGCGCAAGCGCTGCTCACCGGCATCGTCACCGATACAATGGGTTTTCGCACCACGCCGACGACGCCCGAAACATTGGAACAGGGCGCCGAACTTGTGCGCGCGGGCGCGTCTATTCCCGAAATCATTGACCGCGTGTACAATCGCCGTTCCTACGCGGCGCTGCGCGTGTTGGGTTACGCGATTGAACATTCGCAGCTTCAAGCTAACGTGATATGGAGCGCGATTGATTACAAAACGCTTCAGACGTTTGGAGGGAACGGCAACGGCACCGGCGGCATTGTCACGCAGCTGCTCACGGTCGCCGAAGCGGACATTTCTTTTTTCCTTGCCGAAAAAGCGGACGGCAAAATTGATTTGAGTTTGCGTTCGCGCGTCAACGCCGACGTATCGAACGCGGCGCGCCGTCTCGGCGGCGGCGGACACAAACAAGCCGCCGGCGCGACACTGCCCCCCCCCTTTGAGACCGCCGCGCAGCGCGTTCTGACAGCGCTTCAGCAAGAGACTAAACCCTGACCGCCGGCGATAGACCGCAGACAACGAGCTTTAATCGTCGTCTATCGTCCGGCGCCCGTCGTCCGTATGAACGCGCTCCTCATTCTCGACAAACCGCAAGGTCTCTCTTCCCACTCGGCGGTTCACCGCATCCGAAAAATCACCGGCGAAGAACGCGTGGGACACGCCGGCACACTCGACCCGATGGCGACCGGCGTGTTGTTGATATTGCTTGGCAGCGCGGCGCGGCTCTCGGAATGGATCGTGACCCATGACAAAAAATATCGCGCGACGGTGAAACTCGGCGTCGAGACCGATACGTATGACGCGACCGGAAATGTCACGACAACGCGCGCCGTCAACGTTTCCAAAGAAGAAATCGCCGCCGCGCTTGAGACTTTTATCGGCAAACAAAAGCAGATTCCGCCCGCGCATTCCGCGATTCAAATTCAGGGCAAGCGCGCGTACAAACTCGCGCGGCAAGGCGTCGAACTCGAGATGCAGCCGCGCGCGATTGAAATTTTCTCCATCGAAAATATCGCGATCGAAAATGATCTCGTCGCGTTCGATGTCCATTGCGGTAAAGGCACGTACATTCGTTCGCTCGCGCACGACCTTGGCGCGAAACTTGGCGCGGGCGCGCATCTCGCCGCGCTGCGCCGCACCGCAAGCGGAAATTTTTCGATTGAACAAAGCTTGACGCTGGAACAAACGAGCGAAGCGATGACGCGCAATGATTTGGAAAGATATCTTTTGCCGATGGATTTGGCGATTCCGCAGTTCGACGCGGTGTATTTGAATCAAACCGAAACGCGCGCGATTCTTAATGGACAGTTTATCGCCGCGCCGCAAAACTTGACGACGCTCTTGGCGCGCGCGTATGATGAACAGCATCGCTTGATCGCGATTCTCGAACGCGTTTCTGAACGTCAACTCAAACCCAAAAAAGTATTGACCGAATGACTGAAATCATCTCATCCTTATTCGACGCGCAGCTCACGCAGCCAAGCGTAATCACGATTGGCTCGTTCGACGGCGTGCATCGCGGACACATTCAACTGCTCGATATTTTGAAACAGCACGCGCGCGAAAAAAACGCCGCCAGCGTTGTCGTCACGCTTCATCCGCATCCTAAACTCGTGCTGCGCCCCAACTCGGATCTGCGCCTGCTTTCTACGCTCGAGGAGCGCGCGGCGCTGTTGGCGGAGCAAGGCATAGATTATGTGGTCGTCTTTCCATTTTCGTTGGAGCAATCGAAACTGCGCGCGCGCGAATTCGCGGAGCTCTTGAAAAAACATCTCCATATGGTGGAATTGGTGTGCGGGCCCAATTTCGCGCTCGGCTATAAACGCGAAGGCACGATTGAGGTTTTGCGAACGCTCGGCGCGGAAATGGGTTTTGGCGTGACCGTGGTTGAACCGCGCGCTTTTGAGCAAGGGATGATTTCGAGCACGCGCGTGCGCGACTTGGTGACAAACGGACAGGTCGCGGCAGCGGCGCAGCTGCTCGGACATTTTCCATCGCTGCGCGGCGTCGTCGTTCACGGCGACCATCGCGGGCGCGAACTCGGATTCCCGACAGCGAATCTCCAAGTGTCCGAACAAAAATTGATTCCCGCCAATGGCATTTACGCGGTGCGCGTACGGCTCGGCAAGGAATGGCACGACGGCGCGGCAAGCATCGGCATTCGCCCCACGTTCGGCGGCGGTCAACGTTTGGTCGAAATTTATATTTTGGATTTCACGCGCTGGATTTATGGCGAGGAATTGGAAGCGTATTTTGTGGAGCGCTTGCGCGACGAAGAAAAATTCGACAGCATTGACGCATTGTTGAAACAAATGGCGCGCGATGTCGAAAACACGCGCGCGCTTTTAAAGACTTTCGGCGAGGGCGAACCACAGCTATCGTCCGCCGTCGCCGCGCTGCCGACGTAAATGCAGTACGAAGAGCTCGACCACACCGCCGATTGGGCGTTTCGCGCGTTCGGAACCGATTTAAAAGAGTTGTTTCAAAACGCCGCGTACGCGTTGTTTGCGTTGGAAGGCGCGCTCGACGCGCAATCCACCTTGACGCGCGAGATTTACGTCGAGGGCATTGACCGCGAGGCGTTGCTGGTGAATTGGTTGAGCGAACTTTTGTTTTTGCAAGAGACGAAACGCGAGACGTATCAGAAATTTGAAATCACAAAATTATCCGACACGGAATTGCAAGCCACCGTTTACGGCGCGCACACGCAGCCCATCACAAAATTTATCAAAGCGGTGACGTATCACGATTTGAAAATTGAACAAACGGAAAAGGGTTGGGAAGCGACGGTGGTGGTGGACGTGTAGGGAATTTATGATTTATGATTTATGATTGGAGATTTGAGATTGGAGATTGGAGATTTGAGATTTGAGATTTGAGACTTGAGATTTGAGATTTGAGACTTGAGATTTGAGATTTATGATTTCAACACAACACGCCGTTTCTGAAAAACCCTCAATCAGAAATCATAAATCAATAATTAAGGCAACCTCCGCCACTGAATCTCATACTCTTTGCCCGCCGCTGTATCCCGCGCCACACCCCACACCGACCATTTGTCAGACAAAGCAACTCCTTCAATTTCCTCGCCTTTAGAAAGACCGATGATTTTGATCATGCGGTGTTTCTCCAAATCATACGCGGAAAGACTACCGCCGCATGGTTGCGTATACAGCCAGCGAGCGCTGACTCTTGGGTCGGACGAACAACCATTTGGCACGCGGAAAGATATTTGTTGATTCGTCGCGAGATTATAAATCAGGACATTTCTGCTTTCAGTGAATCGCGACGCTTCTTTCCACACGATCCATTTACCGGAAACGGCGGGCATACTGCTGTAACCATTTGTGGTCAATGCCGTGCGCGCGCCAGTCATCCAATCCCAAAGATAAATGTTATTCTTTCGCCCTTGCTTGTCCGGCAAATCCTGCTCCACGACAAGGTGATTGTCTGAAAGGAGTGGCGCAACCCACATATAATGATCCGCCGTGCAAACGCGGTCCAATTCGCGTTCCTCGCCAGTTGCGAGATTGGTCATGCCAAGAACGCTTTGGTCACAAGAATTGGGATTGCCAAGATTCAAACGCGCCCACGCCAACCAATCGCCCGTCGCCGAATAATCGGGCAGAGGCGACCAGACCGGCGCGCGGCTTCCGTTTTCTTGCATCACAATCTTGTCTTGCATGGTTTTGAGATTCATTGCATGTAACGCCCAGCGACCAGTGTCGTTGAGTCGTGTATCCATAAAGATGAGCCAATCTCCCGCGCGAATCATCCGTTCGCTAAAAAGATAGCCGTCATGGTACTGCTGGAACCGCGAGCGCGCTAGCAGTTCATTTTCGCCGCCCTTGATTGGCAAACGGAAAAGCGAGGCGTCAGGACCACCTGTCCAATAGATAAATGTTTCGTCCAACGCGAACTTGGCGGGATATTGTTTATCGAGGGCAAAGGAATAAATTTTGCTGGTCGCCGAAATCTCCTCCGACATGGAGGCAGTCGGAATCCGCGTTGACCGGGCTCCGGGAGTCAAAGTTACAAATTTAGTCGGCTCGGGACCGAGTACATGCGCTTGGCTTGAAGGCGATGGCGCATGTGCAGCGGGTGGCGTAACCAAGCTGGTGGGAGACTTGGTTTGGAAAGGAGCAAGCTCATTCTCTGACTGTGGCTTGACTCCGCCTACGCAAGCTGCGAGAAAGCCAGCGAGGAAAAGGATTGTCAGGCACGCAGACATTCGGAGCAAACGCGGCATAGGATAGATATTCAATGGAATTGCCAAGCGCTCAATCGGCATGAACACTTGGCGAGCGCTTGGCAAACCAATATGACGAGAGGAGTGTGACGATTTACCACACTTGAGAATTGTTATCCGCATTATGCGCGTTCACCGTCTTGAAAAATTTTTTGAGGCCCGCATCCTGATAAAACGTGCCATAATACCCTTGCGCCGCCTGACCTGACTCGATATAGTAGATTTGAGTGGAATTAGATGCCACTTCGTAACCACGGATGGCAAGAATATGCCGAACATCTTTGTCGGCGGGCCACCCTGGCATAGCTCCGATATACAAAGCAGTTTCCAACCCGCGATCCGCGTCAATGTCCCAAATGATATAGCTCTTGAGGTCGGCTTTGGTCGAATTGAGAGACTCGACATAGTCCCAATTATATGATGGCACATTGGCATCCAGCCAAGTATTGAGATAATCGCGCACGTCGTGGTTGAATACTCCACTACCCGAGTCAATGTTCTCTCCTGCTCCAATTTCATTCATCGTAGGCAATACGCCAAGATCCAGTGTCCAGGTGTACAAGATAATCTTGGTCGCGGCAGGACCGCAATAGTTGCGGTGCTCGTAATCATCTTTTTCTTTGAGTTGGTCCACCTCCGGGATATTCAATATTTTTGTGGCAGTCACCGCCTCGCCAGAAAACTCTTTCTGGCGCTGTTTCAGATAGCGTTTCGCTGTGGCTTTTTTCGTCTTGCTGGCTTTGATTTCTTGTTCCGAATAGACATGGTTCGGGTCTTTGCCACCGCCGTTCCAAACGGGATCATCTGCGCGCGCGACATTGGGCAAGAAACTGAAGCCGATGACTAACATTCCTACTGCAATCCAGAATTTAGAGCTTTTCATTGTTGTCCTCCGTGTTGAATGAATTTACGGCTCTGGTACAAGCCGATGGTAAAATAATGCTGACACGAGTGTAGCATCCCTCTATCAAATATCTATCAAACGAGGTCGCGCGCGATGCTCAATCTGAAATTTTTTTCTGCCCCCCTTGCTGCTCGTAGAGAATCAACCGTTAGCAAAATTGATGGGTTCGCCAACTCTCGTGAGTCTCTTGGCATACTTGGTCATGCAGCGCGAACGTCCGCTCGCGCGTTCCTTTGTCGCCGCCGCGTTTTGGGGCGACAGTTCGGAAGCGCAAGCGCGGCGCAACTTGAACAGTCACCTATATCGGCTCAAGACCTTGCTGGGTTCAGCGAACTATTTTTGCAGCGAACGCGAAACGATTCAATTCAA
>JAJTXZ010000015.1 GCA_021463195.1 Anaerolineae bacterium | reverse complement strand
CGGCAGAGATTCGAGCCAAGGGCCGACGATGAGCGCCAAAGCGCTCACTGCCAACGTCCAGAAAATCGGCGTGATGGAGCGATGCCACGCTAACGGATGCCGCGCGCCTTGTCCGTCTGATGATCGCGACCTGTTTAGCGTATATTTGGATCGTCTATGTGAGTATGGTTGCGGTTAGCGCGGAATAGCGCAAATTCATTTTCAAAAAGAGAGAAGGTCATGATTTGCAATGCCCTGAATCGATGGAGTTTTTAGCTCGAAGTGAGTCGAGAAATAAAAACCAGTCTACTTCGGACTGGTTAATGGGGGAGACGTTTTCCAACTCTGCGCTTGGAAAGGTGACAGGCAATGAATATGAGAGCATCTTACCATGACGCGTCAAGCGTTCGATCCAAATCTAAAGCAATCATCTTATCCGCGAACTGCAAATACTAAAATGAGCACAAGCGCAACCGCGATAAGAATTGCACCTGCGATAATGAGCCTTCGCGTTTGGAGAAAATTATCGCGGCGCGCGTGGTCGAGCTCTGCAAGCTTGGCTTGGAGGTTGTTGTACGCCAGAGTTGCTTTGTCCAATACACCTTGAAGCGCTTGCTGGGGAGAAAGCGCGGAAAAAGGGCGGCGTGGGACTGGTAAAGATTGCGGACGATTTTTACCGAGATCCGCGCGCGCATACAAGTCTTCTCCGCGCTTGGCAGTATCTTCAACTACGGTACGAATCTCATTGGCGCGTTTCGTTCCTTCTACGCGCATCTTGGTCGCCACTTCTTCTGCCTGTTTGCGCGCCGTTTCTGCGGATTGAGTCGTTTGCGAGTAATCGCTTTCCGCTTGGGTTGCTTCTTGTTTTTGCCAACGCGCAGACGCCTCTATTGCCCGTAGAACAGCGGCGTAGGTTTGGCGCGCGGCATCTATATCATTTGACATGTTCACCAACTGGAAACACGCGGGATTGCATTTTCGATATTCTGCAAATCACCCTCCAAATAGACTAGCGCTTCACTGTACTGGTACATGCTTTTTTCAAGCGGCGCATAAAATTGATTTTCAAAATTGTATTGCTGCATATCGCGCCATAACGCTTTCGTTTCTTGCCACTGTGCAGTGAGGCGATTCCACTCGTATTCCATTTTCTGCCGCGCGTTTTGTACAGACATTTTCGATTTCCTCCGACATGCCAAGATTATCCAATTCCGCGATAGCGCGCCAGGTCGCTAATTTTTCGCTCCAACGTTGCGAGGGTTTGGGGAACAGTTCGTTCTAATTCGTTGTTTAGTTGATTTTCGATGCTCCGAAATTCGCCTACGCGCTGCTGCAAACGCGCGCGCAATTCTCCCACTTGGCGAAGATTTTGATGCGCTTGTTGCAAGGCGTATTCTTCACGCGAACAATCGGGCGGCGGCGCGTCCGAACGCGCCATATTCTGGCAACGCGACAAGGCATCCTGACAACGTTGGATTTGACGCTGCCAATCATTTTGCGCTTGCATCAATTTCTCGCCGAGGGCATTGATGCTCGCATGGGCTTGCTCAAATGCTTGTGGACATTCTACCTGCTTGCGTTGGATTTCCTCTTTGAGGCGAATCAGCGATTCGAGTTCTACCTGAATTGGATCTGCCATTCCCGCCTATCTCTTTCAATATCCGCGATATTGTCGTAATGGTTCCGCTTTTTGCTGCAAGTGCGATGCGTATTGGTCACATTGCGCGAGATAGCGTTCCATGCTCGAAATCACTTGCTGCCAGCCCCCCGCGTCGAGGAACTTGTCACATTCGGGGTCGCGCCAGGTGTCGCGCAGACTCACCCAGCGTCCTTTAAGTTGTCCCCAATCGCCGTTCAGTTTGCCATTGAACGATTTGAGGGCGCCGATGAAGGTGATTAATTCATCGAGGTCAATTTGAACTTGTTGTGCCATTGTGTAACCTCCTGGATTAGTGGAATCGTGCGATAGTGTCGTAGTGCGATAGTGACTACGATTTGCGCGCGAACCGTTTTTTGATTTGTTCCAACGTTGCCGCGTCGGGCAGCGCGTAGGGTTTGAATTTTTCCAAGCGGCCCGCTTCCCATTCTTGCGAACGAAAGACCGCGCGGTTCGGACTTAATTTCGACGCGGCCGGATTTTCCAAAAAATTCATCGCGTCGTTTTGCGGCATCAACATTGCCACGCGCAAATCGAAAAATTCGAGTCCTTGCCTTCTAAACGCGCGTTCAAAATTTGCCAACGAATCGAGCCACGCCAAAAGATGCACACCGATTTCGGGGCCTTCTTGCGCGATGTGCGTAAGTTGTTTGGACAAATCGGTTTGTAGATATGGGTCGGAGCTGCGTAACTCGCGCCAGCGATGCGCGCCAAAAATAATCAAGAAAATTTCGGGCACGGGGAAGCCACTTTGTGCCGCGCGCTTGGTCACGACTTTGTCCAACCGTTTAACTACCTGCGCGGCGTTTTGGGTGGATTCATTTTCAAAACGATGTGGCAAAATCGTTTTCAACTGCGCCAATGTATTCGTCGGATCCACATCCGCTTTACCAAAATCCAAAATATAGAAAATAGCGTCTTGCGGCGAACGCTGCGCGGCGAGACCCAACAACGCGCCGACGAACATTCCGCGCGCATAGCTTTCTTCAGCGCCAATCACCAAGAGGTTTGAGCGCCCCTGTCGTTCCAATTCAGCGGCAGTGTGCGGTTTAATTTCAATCGCTTCGCCCAACGGCGCGTAGGCGCGGGCGGACACGGGCTGATAATTTGGACTCCATACATATTGACGTAACACCGCGTTATCGAGAGCACGCGCAGGTTCAGCGCCCTGAAACACTGCCATCGGCTCAACACGCGCGAAAGAGTTTTGCTGCGTGAGTTGTTGGATGTTTTGAAGAATGGTGACGCGTTCGGCAGGGGGCAGATACGCGACACGCACGAAAATATTTTTATCGGGCTTGCCGTTATCTTCGTTGTAAAACATTTCGCCTGGACGCTCTAATGATTTTGCCGCATCGTTGTCGTCCCCCAAAATCATGCGCGCGAAATCGGGCAGACATTGAAAGCACAAGCGCAAGCGCATTTGACCGTACACCGCGCGTCCGTTGGCAAACGTACGCGGCGGTTCTTGGGTGCTGAGCAAAATATGAATCCCAAATGAGCGTCCGCGCTTGACCAAATCTTCAAGAATCATTCCCGCTTCTTGAGCGAGACGATCATCTTCTTTGAATAACGCCTGATATTCGTCCATGATGAGCAAGACACGCGGCAATGGCTTGCTTGTTTGGACACGATAGGTTTTTAGATTTTGCACACCCGCCGCGCTAAACAATTTGCCGCGCTGTTCCATTTCGCGTTGGAGCCGATGCAGAATGCTGACGCCAAATTCGCGTTCGGTCTCGATTGCTACCGCGCGCGCGTGGGGCAAATTAAAGCGCGCGTAATCTTGAAACTCGACACCTTCTTTGAAATCTACCAGATAGAGTTCAAGTTCTTGCGGACTGTATTTGAGCGCGAGGTTCGTGATGAGAACGTGCAGCATGTTCGTCTTGCCCGAACCCGTTTGTCCGCCCACTAATGCATGATGCACTGCTTCAAGGTCGAGACCGATGCGAAATTCGTGTTTGTCGCCTTTGTCATTGTAACCCAGCGGCGCGGCAATAAAATCTTGGGTCGAGTCGCGCCACCACGGTTGCGGCGTGACAATCGTGTTGAATTTGAGACCCGCGTTGTCCTGCTGTTCCGCCGCTTTGCCCGCGAGTTCGAGAATCGTTTTGGTCAATTCGGGCGCAGGCATTCGGTCCGGTAATATCGGCGCGCTCGCAAATTCGGGATCGCTCCAGCTAAATTCATCCTCGCGTTGCGCCTGTATCACGGTGGAATAATTGTGCAGCGTATTCCAATCAAAATTGTGCGGCTGCTTTTTGTCCAAATCCACTGTCATTAAAATATACACACCGGCTTTTGGTCCGTTTTGCGCGATGCCGAGAAGCGCGTCCGCCGCGCGGTCATTGAAATGTGTCGGAAAGTTTGCGATGACGACGAATTGATATGGCACGGACACATCGTTCACTTTGGCATTGTATTCTTCGATGGTGTTAAAGTTTGCCGAAAGCCGCGTCTGGTTCACATTACCAATGTGTTTGGCGATTCGCAACAGCTCCTCTTCGATGTGGCGCTCCTCCCAAACAATTGCGCCGCCACGCACCAATTCGGGCAGCGTCAAGAACGCGCGCAAGTTATTGCCCATCCCATCCGCGTCAATAAAGGCGAATCGAAACGCGCCTGCCGGAAAAGTCGCGGCGAGACGCAGCGCGGTGGATTGGAGCAGCTGATTCGCCGCATCGGCGAGCGCGCCTTGAAACGCAATGACCAAATGTTTTTTGCCGAGCAACGGCGCGAGCGCTGGAATCGCCGGCAGTTTGAACGGCGCGTTGATTTTGAATACGCCAACGCGCGTCCCTGTCGGTACCGCGCCATTGGACAATGCAAACTGATTCCACGATGGCGCGTTCCAATCCGCGCCGATAAATCCCAGCGCGTTGGTCGTTTGCCACACATCGCGGCGAATGCTCGCTTGCTTTGCTTGCCATTGTTGGTCGAGCTGCGCCAGCCGCTGCGTTTTGCGCGCTTGCGCTTCACTCATCACGCGTTGATAGTCACTCGCCGCGCGGGTTAGTTGGCGTTGCTCGTCGGCTTGTAGTTGTTGAAGGTACGCGGCGTGGGCGGTCCGCGCTTCCGCGCTCGCGTCGCGCAGCGTTTCGTATTCGTGAATGATTTGGTTGATGATAGCGTTGAGGTCGCGCATGAGTCAGGATGCAGTCAACAGTGAACAGTGAACAATGAACAGTAATCAGTAATCAGTAATCAGTAATCAGTTATCAACGGCTCACGAATAGCAGAACGATTCGAATGATGAACCAAAACACAAGCGGAATAAACAACGCGGCGGTGAGCGGCACGACGCGCGGCGCGGTGAGCCATACGCGCGCGGGCGTCCCATTCACCTCTAAAAATTCCAATTTCCATGCGCGCAAAGTTTTGCCTTGATTCAAACCCCACACGCGGACAAGATGATTGACGGCGAGCGTTTTGTTGGCGTCGTTGAACGCAACAATTTTGTTTTTGCCGTTCACCACTTGCTGCATCGTCCCTTGAAATTCGCCGCGCACGAAAACCGTTTTGTGTCCTTGCGGTGTATTCACAGTGAGCCGCGTTTCTAATTGTGCGCCGCGTTTGAAACGGCGGCGCATGAATTGAAAAATCGCATTTGCACTCGAGCGCGAAAATCCGAGAAAGCGCCAACCCGTGAGTGAGAGCGCGAGGAGAACAAGGAAGATTAACGCAAAACTCGCAATGCCCCACACGGACGGTAGCAACAAGAGCAAGCCGAATGCAATCCACGCCAGACACCACAGGATGAACCCCAGTTCAACACGCGCAGGGATCATTTGGCGGTCTATTGTCAATACCTGCCCGCGCGCGCGTTCAGATGGATTGAACAAATCCGCATACGCCGCGCGTCCACCCAACGTCAAGCCGCGTCCGATGAAATAGCCGACGCGCTCCAAGATTTGCAACGCGCGTTTCCCAAAACTCGCGCGCGGCGCGTTTATCGCTTGCGGGGGAACACTCACTTGAGGCACAGCAGCCGCAGGTTGCGCGAACATCGGCGTCAGCGCTGGCGTTTGTGGTGAAGCCGGTGGCGCGGCGACAGGTGGACTCATTGCCGATGCGGGTTGCGTGAACCGCGTTCCGCATTTGACGCAAAAGCGCGCGTTCGCGCGATTCGGCGTGTGGCAGGTCGGACAGAGGAGAGTGGATTGGGCGTTCATGGTGTCATATCAAATGGTTATTTGGGAATGGGCAAAATCCATTTTGCATTTTCCACTTGACCAACTCGCACTACCATAAAGTGAAAGCCAGTAACATCGCTTGGCAATTTTCCTCGTGCTTGAATTGACAATTCGGCTTTTTGATTCGCAGGGAGTCCATTGAGGACAAACTCGCCCAGTTTCTTGTACGCTTCGCATGGTTGCGGATTCGGGCCAAGGACATAATACAATTCCTTTGCTTCACCTTTGCTATCAGTGAGAATAAATTGAGTCCCATCCAAACTCAAGCGCAATTCTGTGGGTAAGGTATTTTGAATAGTGAACGGAAATTCCACCATGACTTCCGCGCAAGGCGCGGTTATGCGAGGTGGTCCGACGAGCATACTTATTCCATCTGACACCCAGAATTGCCCGGGCGTTAGTTCGCTGCCCGGAATTGTCGTTGCGGGCGGTGGCAATGTTGGTGACGGCTTTGGAGTAGGCGTTTTTGATGGCAGCGGCGTCTGCGTGGATGTGGGTATTAGTGTTGGGGTATTGGTTGCAGGAACTGGCGTATCGGTATTTGTAGGTGGTGGAGTCGCTGTGACGACGACAACGGCAGTCACCACAACCGTTTCCCTGACCGGTGTTGCTGTGTCAGAAATACGAATGTCAGTCGGCAAACTTGTTGCGGCTGAAAGCGCCATAAATGCGGTCGCCGATGGAATGACATTTGCAACTGTTGTTGGGGACGCGGCGCCAAATCCTAAATTTGAGCCAAAGAGAATAATCAACGCAACGCACAACAACAAGCCAATCGAGACAGCGGCAGCAATCGCAAGATGGAGCGGCTGCAAGTTAAACCCGCGTCGCGCGGCGGGCTGTGCGACAGGCGCGGGGCGCGGCGGCGGTTGTGGAGCGCCAGAACGCGGCGGTGGTTGCGGCGATGCGGGGCGCGGCGGTGGTTGCGGCGATGCGGGGCGCGGCGCGGATTGCGGAGGTGGAACGGGCGCGCTCGGCTGTGGCTGTGTAGTGAGAAGGCGTGTGCCGCACGTCGCGCAAAATTTTACGCCGGGACGATTGATGCGTCCGCAATGGGGACAGGTGGGACCGGAAGACATGGTGTTTGCCTCGTGCTGAAAACCTTTGTTTACGTTCACTCACTGCAATTCAAAACTGGCGCCATCTGAATACGTGATGCGTCCGCTTTCGATAGGAACATCTATCAATTTTCCAACATCACTTACTTCGACAATATATCTTCCTGGTGTGAGCTCAAGATTCAACAATCCAGTATTCTGCGTGGAACCACTGCTCACGCGTTTGCCTTGTGAGATATTGCCAGCAACATCGCGTTTCTGGAGAAAGACTTGAACATAGCGGTCTCCAATCGGCTTGCCACTTGCATCCTTCAAACCAACCGTCAACCGTCCGAGCCGCACGATGATTCTATTCGTCTCACCACTTGTCACGCGATGATTGAATAACTCGCCCCACGGATCACCCGCAAGTCCGTCGATGCCCACGCGATAATCTCCCGCCGTTAAATTGAATTGGACTGCGCCGGTATTGTCTGTTGAACCAGACGCCACACGGTCATCGGTCACTGGATTTCCGCTCAAGTCCGGTTTCTGCTTATATATTTCCACATACCGGTCTTGAACTGCTTTGCTATCTGCATCCAAAACGCCTACCAAAATCTGACCGAGCGTCACATCCAAGACGCGTATCGTACCAGCTTGGACCTGATGGTTGAATTGTTCGCCATACAAGTATCCTGTAAGCCCAATCGCAACCACATAAGTATCAGGCGGGACATCAAAGCTCTTTGTGCCAGAGTTGTCCGTTGAGCCGCTGGCGATGCGGTCTCTCCGCACCGGATTTCCGCTGACATCTTGCTTTTGCCGATAGACCTCGGAATATACATCACGCGCAGGCGAACCATCGGCATATCGCACATTGATACGAATTCCCGTGCCGCCTCCTTCGGTGGAAACGCTGACTGAAGTAAGCGGCTCGTTAGGCGCGGGCGTTAGTTTTGCCGTCGGCGATAGTGGGATTGCGGTTGGTACAATGGTAGGGTAAATCGTCGTCGGTTGCGGCGCGGTTGTTCCCTGCGGCGCGATGGTCGGCTGCGGAGGGGCAGCCGTAGCCGCGCCTGGTTTCGTGGGCGCAGGAGTCGCGGTGATGACGACAACTTGCGTCACAAGCACTGTAGCGCGTTGTCCACTCGCAGGCGTCACTGTGGTAGGCGCGCGGAATGGATTAACGAGCAGGAATACACCCGCGCACAAAAGCAAAAACAAAATCGCGCCGCCAATGACGACGGCGATGAGGGTGAGGAGGGGGGAAGTTTGTGCGCGCATCTGACAGAGACCTTTGGGGTTTTCAACACTTGCGCGAATCGAATCGCATCCGCGTCAAAACCTTAAGGTCTTGCTATGACCAAACGATTTCAAGCGGCTCGGCAATCAACTGTGTCATCGGATATTTACTCTCATCAATTTGCAGATTAATTTTCGCAATGCCGCCGGGCGGAATGTTAAAGTTGCCTTGCGGCACATGCAGCCACGACACGAGGGCGCGCACTTGGCCGTTGAGCGGCGTTTGTGCCTTGTTGCGAATTTCGAGCGTCGCGGAACGCTTGCGCAAAATTTTTACCGCGAGAAATGACAGGTCCATTATCATTAATGCGTTTAGATTCGTTTCAATCTCACTGGACTTTATTTTTGGAGTCGGCGCGGGTTGCGTTTTGTACGGCTGCGCGGGCGCCAACTTGGGTGATTGGGTGATTGGGTGATTCGCGGGGAGGGTGGGAACAAGCGCGGCGCGCAATTCGCGGATGGATTGGTAGCGTTGGTTCGGGTGAACTGCCAATGCTTTATCAATCGCGTTGCTCGTGCGCGTTGAAACGTTTCGGTTGACACGCTGGACGGGAATCAGCAATTTGGGGTCGAGCGCGCGTTCATTCGCTTTCGGCGGCGGATTGCCGACGAGCAAATGATAGAGCGTCGCGCCGAACGCGTGAACGTCGGAACGCGCGTCGGTTTGTCCACTGCCAAATTGTTCCAGCGCGGCGTAATCGGGCGAACCCATGTTGATGGTGTCGCTCGTTTTGCCCGGCTTGAAAAAACGCGCGATGCCGAAATCAATCAATTTGATGCGCCCGTTCGGTTCGAGCATGATGTTGGCGGGTTTCAAATCGCGGAAAATAATCGGCGGCGTTTGTGTGTGCAAGTATTCCAACACGTCGCACAATTGTTTGGCAATTTCCAACGCTTCGTGTTCGGAAAATACCGCGCCGCGCGTGTTCATGCGCTCCAACAAATTTTCGCCCTCGACATACTCCATCACAAAATACCAGCGTTTGTTTTGCTCAAAGGGCGTTTGCGCGTGAGGCAGGTTCGGATGCCTCAAGCGCGCGAGCAATTCCGCTTCGTGTTGAAAATCGCGAATCGCTTGTGGAATGTCTTGCGGCGGCAGCTGCGCCATGCTCATTTCTTTGACCGCCCACTTTTTTCCGTGCTGCTGCGTATCAGTTGCCACATACACCGCGCCCATTCCCCCGCCGCCAATCGTTTTGACGATGATGTAGCGATTTTGCAAAAGCGTATTCGCAGGCAGCCGCCCCGTGACGCCGCCAAGCCGCGCGCCGCAGCGCACGCAAAATTGCGCGGTGGGACGGTTGGGGATTTGGCAGGTGGGACAGGAGATGGTGGTCATCAACTATTTCAGTGCTTGCTCAATTGCTTGCTTCATTTCGCGCGCACTCTGAAACCGCTTAGTGGGCTGAATGGACATTGCTGTATGAATAATTTTTTGAATCTTGGGTGCGATATTTTTTATCGCATCTGAAAGTTCGTTCTCATCTTCGTGCAAAAGCCGATTAGGAGCTTCAGGAGGCGTAACTCCGGCTAGCAGAAAATAGAATGTCGCGCCAAGCGCATAAATATCAGTGCGCGCATCGGTCCTACCAGAGCTATATTGTTCTGGTGGCGAATATCCTGGTGTCACAGCTCGGGCTCCTGTGGCAGTTACTTGGCGCATGGGATTTATCTTGGCAATTCCAAAATCGACAAGGACAATTCCATCATCTGGAGTGATAATGATATTCGCTGGCTTGACGTCGCGGTGAATCACAGGTGGAGTTCGCGTGTGCAGGTAATCAAGCACATCGCACATCTGCAAAATGAATCGAGCTGCAATATCTACAGGAAAGGGTTTTCCGGACTGCTCAATGTGATGTTCCAGCGTTTCACCAGCAACAAACTCCATCACAAGGTAGTTATACTCTCCTTCAGTGAAATAGTCGGTTACACGAACGATATTTTGATGTTTCAGCGCGCTAAGGACCTTGGCTTCGAACTGAAATTGCTCGGCAATTTGTGGGTCGCCTGTAACTTCTTTGATTGCAACATGGGTATTGAACAGGTTCGAGTCTTCCGCCAAGAACGTCCGCCCAAAACCACCTTGGCCGATAATCTTCAACAGCTTGTACCTTCCACCGAGAATGTCGCCGAGCTGCGCGCCTCTTCCAGTGCGCGGTCGCGTTGGCGGACGTGTCACGATCTTGGTTTCGTCTCCCCCGAGGGGTAAACCACACACATGGCAGAACTTGGCATCCTTTCTATTTTGGTGTCCGTTTCGACAGATAATTTTGCTGAGAGAGAGTGAACCAGGTTCGACGGGTAATCTTGTCCCACATTTGATGCAGTGTTTTGCATCCAAGCGATTATAGTGATAGCGGCAGTCGGGATTCAAGCATATCAAACTAGGCAGATACCACTTGCTCCCTCTTTTTCGCAAATACTTTTCAATAATCAAACGGTCAGTCAAATCCTTTACAAAACGTTTCCGCAGCTCTTGATCTGGCAACATATTGGCGAGATTTTGACTCATCTTTTCGATTTCTTGTTGGGTGATTACGCGGTCTTCGGCAATCCATTCTTTGAGGAACCAATCCAGATAAGTGCAAGTCGCCCACTTGAGCCGGTCCATATATTCATCTTCTTCATAAGTATGACTCAATTCACCGGCAAACCTACGCATAAATGCTTCATCTGCGACGAGAAAATCGTAAAAGTGCGCGTATCGTTCGATTTCGAGTTCATTCACGCCCGATTTGCTTTTGTTGAATAACACAGCCCAAATATCGCGTGATACACCCCGCGCTGTTATTGTCAAATATTTGGCAAACTTGAATAACATCGAACGGTCTGTCAGTGATGTGCCATCTATGACCTGTTCGCAAAAACCTCCAAGGTCCCAATTGTGACCAAGATACACATCGGTAAAACCTGTCAGCAGCGCGCTCGGTTTTCCGCGTTGAGACCACCAAGCGGTATGAACCTCTAACCCACCACTGACCACAAAGTAAATGCTATTCTCTGGACTCAGGCCGCGATTGGCGTCAAAAATTTCTGCGATATCGCCAATCAGTTCGGGGCTATAGATTTTTTCTATGGCTACAATGACAAGCGGAAATTTCTTGTTCAAGATAAATCCGCGCTTTTCATTTGCGACTTTGATTAGCTGCTCTTTGGCGTCTTTTGCTTTTTCATCAAGCGGGGGTTCAACTCGAATTGGCGCGACACCACCACCGCCACCAACTTGAGCGCCGACACCTTTAAATTCAAAAAGTAAAGGGCTTATCTTGACTTCGGGTTTTAGACTTACATCCCATTTTTTGGGTTCGCCGGGGCTTGGGGGTTCGTGCTCCAAATAGCCACTTAATCGCTTGAGTTGAATTTGTGGGTCCGCTGGAACATTTTGGGACACTCTGATTGCCAAGATTTCTCTGCCAGATGATTTGGCAACATTTTTTAGATGGTCAACCCACGCATCTATGAATGAAGTCTTGCCAATCCCATTCGCGCCAGTGACCAACAGATATTTGGAGCTGTTCGCAATAACCTGATTCAGTTCGTCTTTGTAAAATTGGAACATGAAAGGTCGCTGCAAGGCATTCAGCTCCGCGGCAGTAAAAGTTGCCCCTGGTTTCAGTTTGAACCTGAACACGATATTGACTCCGGAAATCGTTTGTCTGACCTGCGTAGGATTCAACCAACTCGAATTAAAGATAAACAATCCAAAGAAAACCCGCGATCACCAACGCAATCAGCCCAAGAAAAACAAAAACAACAATCCGCAAAATCCTTTTCATCCGGTGCATTGGTTTTTGCGGCGCGAGTTTTTTCGGCGCGGCTTGTTTCGAGCCGCGTGCGGATTTTTTCGGCGTCGGCGCGGGTTCGGGAGAGAAAAAGGGTTTTGGCGGCGCGGCGTGAGATGCTGGCGTATCGTGAGGCGGCATGACCGCATCGAGTTTTTGAACGCCGCGTAGTGGCTTTCCGCACTGACGGCACACGCGCGCTGTCTTGCGATTCATTTGTCCGCAGCGCGCGCAACGAATCGTGCCCGAAATTTGTGGAATGGGTTGGGCTTGAACGATAGGTGGAGGTGGAACAAAGGGCGCAGGTTGGTGTATTGCTTTTGGTGCGTGCAGCGCGCGGCGCAATTCGTCCGCCGAATTGTAGCGGTGGCGCGCGTCGAGATGCATTGCTTTGAGAATCGCGTTTTCAACGTGCGGCGCAAGGTGGGGATTGATTTGACGCGGCGGAGTGAGCGTTTTGTCTTGCGCGGCAAGTTCCGTTGCCTCGGGCGGCGCGTGTCCGGTGAATAGAAAATACATTGTCGCGCCCAACGCGTACACATCCGAACGCGCATCGGTTGTGGCATTTCCATATTGTTCCAATGGCGAATAGCCCGCCGAAACCGCGCGCGCGCCCATTGCCGTCCCTTGCTTGGGGTCAAATATTTTCGCAATGCCAAAATCTACCAAGATGGCGCGTTGGTCACGACGAATCCGAATGTTTGGCGGCTTGATATCGCGATGAATGATGGGCGGCTGTTGGGTATGCAAGTATGCCAACGCGTCACAGACTTGATCAATCCATGGCAGAGCTTGTGTTTCATTCAAACGCCCTGTGCGCTGCACAATGACCGCCAAATCATCGCCCTCGACGTAATCCATTATCAGGTATTGCCTGCCGGACGATGGCTCGACAAAAAAATCGCTGACGCGCGGCAAACCATTGTGCTGCAAAGTTGCGAGCAGATGGGCTTCGATTTGAAATTGGGTTTGCGCTTCCTTCGAGTTGTCGAAATTTTCTTTGGCGGCGACGAGATGATTATTGAGGCGAATATCTGCCGCGAGGTACACGGCGCCAAAGCCGCCCTGTCCGAGTTTGCGGCGAATGCGGTAGCGATTTTGCAAAAGGGAATCGAGCGCGAGCGTGTGGCTCATGGAATTTCACATCAACTAAAAAAGCGTTTCCAAAGAGCAAACGCGGCATCGCGCGCGACAAACTCTCTTTCAATCATTTATCGAACAGAGGTACAGCGCATCACGTTACGCCGCACCTTTTGTACGCATTCAACTTTGATAAAACGTGATTTGAATTCTGCCAATTTGGATGCCTTCGCCGTTGTTGAGCGCATTCTTTTGCATCGGCACGAGTTTTTGCCCGCGCAGATAGGTTCCATTGACGGAATCCATATCTTCGAGCATCCATTGCCCTTGCCACGTCAACTTGGCATGACGCCGCGAAACGCCTTGGTCGGCAGTCCCACCCGCAGGAGTCAAATCCACATCCGCCGTCCAACCGCTTGCCGCATCGGAACGCCCAATGATGATTTCGTTCTTTTGAGGCACCATGAGAGATTGTCCGCCTGCCATGATGCGCGGAGGCGTTGGCGCAACATTGACCGGTGGATATTGCGATTGCGCTGGTGGAGTATAAGCAGGTTGTGGCGGCGTATAAACAGGTTGCGCGGGCGGTGTATAAACCGGCGGTGTGTACTGCGGCTGCCCCATATTTCCACCCATCGGCGCGGCGCTCGCGCCACGCAAATCCGAGCCACAGTTGTCACAATAGAGCGTTCCCGCGATATTGGACGTGCCGCATTGCGGACAAGTAATGTTGCCTCCCCCCGCCGCTGGAGCGCCGCCCATCGGAGCCGCATTGCTGGCAGGTTGCCCCATCGGCATTCCGCCTACTTGCGGCATATTGTTCACCGGAGGCGGAGCCACAGGCGCGCTGCCGCCAAGCGGACTGCCACAATTGTCGCAAAACATCGCGGCATCTTCGTTATTATTTTTACACACCGGACACTGTTTCATTGTCGCTGCTCCTTTGAATTGGAGATTAGAGATTGGAGACTGGAGATTGAGACTTGCCTTATTCGATTCGGGACAAGCTGTTTGGCGCTTCTCTTTTTTCCCTTCTCGTTTCTCGCTTCTCAAAATGTTATGGTCAATGTATGTTGCCTATCCTAATTTGACTGTCTTGCCACCTTGAAACTTGATCGTCTTTTTGCCTGCGTCAGACATTGCGCCTTTGTTTTCCAAATTGTCCGCTTCCAGTTGAATCGTTTTCGCGAGGTCCACTTCGCCTTGATTGAGCAGCATCGTCGCGGCTTGGCGCAATTTTTGCGTCGCGCCGGCGGCGTTGCCTTGCTGCGCTTCTTGCAGCGCGCGCGTTTGCAGGCGAAACGCCGTCACTTTTTCGGCAATGTTCATCACGCGCGGATTGTATTGTTCGGCGAGTTGTGGGATGGAGGTATAGCCAATCACAATATCCGCGCGTGCATGTTCTCCAAAAATTTGCGCGGGCGGCACGTCATAACTCACATCCGCTTGCGCGATACGATAGCGTCCCTCCGCGCGCGGCGGCAAAAGCACTTCCACCATCAAACCCTGCCCTTGATCCTTGACCAATTCACCGAGCGGCACTTGTACATCGCGGTCTGATAATGGCTGCAAACCGAGGTCGCTAATCAACGGCGCGACGCGCCACACTTTGCGCGGCGTGACGCCTTGCGCGAGCCGCAGCGTGAGCAAAGCGTTTTGCACAATGTTGCCTTGCATCGCTTGAACGACGCGTTGAAATTTGTCGGCAATTTCGTGGGGTTGTGAAATTAAATCTGCATTACCGCCCGCGCGCTGCGCCACATCCTCCAACAACGTTTCATTCCAATCATTGCCGAGACCGAGCGCGATGATTTTGATGCCCTCTTGGCCCGCGTTGTCACCTTCGCGGCGGCATTGGTCCTCGTTTTCGGTTTGCCCATCGGTGAGAATGACGAGCTGATTGACGCGCCCGGGTCCGAGATTTTTTCGCACCTCGCGCAATCCTTCGCGCATCCCTTTTTCCATGTGCGTGCCGCCGCCCGCGTCTAATTTGTCCACTTGAAGCTTGAGATTGTTTTTATCGCGCGCGGTGGTGCTGCTGACCAACACTTGCGCGTCGTCTTCGAACGCGACGATAGAAACAATATCATCGTCGTCCAATAAATCAATCGCATGTTTCACCGCGTCGCGCAGTTGTTCAATTTTGCGTTCATCACCCATCGAGCCGCTGCGGTCCAACACAAAACTAAAATTGAGCGGCATTCGCACATTGGCAATGATTGGCGCGGGCATCAATTCAAGCAGAATGTATCCAATCTGCGGCTGCGCGATGACCGGCACATTGTCGCGATGCACCGTACAAGTCAATGATACTTCTCCAGCCATAATTCACTCCTCCATTCCGTAGGACAAATTTTCAATTTGTCCTATCCCAAATCCGCGCGGACGACGATAACACTTATATTATCTTCACCACCGTTCTTGTTTGCAAGAGCCACCAGCGTTTTGCACAAATGACTTGGGTCATTCGCTTCGTTCACCAACATCTCGAGTTGCGGCTTGCGAACCATTTCCCACAAGCCATCAGAACACAAAAGCAACAAATCATGCGGCGCCAGCGGTTGTTCAAAAACATCCACCTCCACCTTGGCATCCGCGCCGAGGGAACGGAAAATTTGGTTGCGCTGAGGATGCGTATAAACCTCGTCTTCGCCCAACAAATTTGCGGCGACGAGCGAGGCGACAAGAGAATGGTCACGCGTGATGGGAATGAGCTCTTTATTTCGTACCAGATACGTGCGGCTGTCGCCCACATTGGCGATGTAGGCGGTATCGTTCAAAATCAACGCGGCGGTGATCGTGCTGCCCATGTTACTGCCCCGCGCGTATCCCGTATCCAACACGCGTTGATTCGCCACCTGAATCCATTTCTTGAACGTGGCTTGAATTGTCGGAGCATCCGCGTTTTGTGCCTGCTGCCATTCCGCGCGCGCGGCTTGTTCCATGCTCTTGACAACAATGTCACTAGCGAGTTGTCCATCCGCGTGTCCGCCCAATCCATCCGCAACGACAAACAATCCTGCCGTCTCGCCAACCGGAAACAGCAAAATCGCATCCTCATTGTGGTCGCGCGTATCGCCCTTGTCTGTCATACCGCCCGCGCTCAATTTCATAAAAAGTTTTTTGGTCGGAGGCCCGCTGGGCGAAGCGTTCAAGGGGCGTGTCTGTGTGCCAAGACGCTGTTTGTCATGTAATTTTTGGGTCTTGCGAAAGACCAATTCGCCGGTTTGTTCGGGCGAACCCGTGAGATTCGAGAGTGCTTCCATAATAATCTGCCTTGCATCGCCGCCACTTGCCTTGATTTCATCAATTTTGCGCCCTAGGGACATGCCAGCATAAAGCCAATGCATTGTGCGCGCGGCGAGAATTTGGTCGCGTTGAATGCGCGCCAATCGTTCTTTGGGTTCGCGCGGCATGGGTTCCCACCCAGTATAATCGAATAATTGAATTGTGTTGTCGTGAAACGCAAAACAACGACGAAACTGTTCCAAGCTCTTGCCTTGAAAATTCACATACACTTCGTCAGACATCTTGCCAAGCAGTTGAGCAAGCGGCAGATTCTTCCAAAATTTCCCCTCGATGGGCGGCGGCGGCAATGCCGTAACTAACCCCGCGCTTTGAAGGCGATGAAGAATCTCTTGGATTTGGAAAAAGAGTTCGAGCGCGCGGTCACCCGAAATTGGAATGGCGAGTGAATCCAATCGTTGTCCGCGCGGCGCTGTCACAATCAAAAAGGTTTTGCGCTTGGCTTGAATTTGTTCGACGACGCGCGCGAATAGAGTCCGCGTTTCTACATCGTCGGCTGAGGTGAGGGCAACGAGTTCACGCAAACGCGCTTCGGATAAAGGTTCCAAAAGAGGCAGCGCGAGATATTCTGCTTTTGTGTCACTGCGCGTCAATAAGGGAATGACCTCATCATTCTCCCAAACGCCGCGCACTTGATACGCGCCGAGCATCTTGGGCAGTGGACGCGTGGAAGTATTTGCGGGAGGGGGTGATGGAGGAGGACGCACTTGAAATGGCGCGCCGCAAGATGGGCAAAAACGCGAGCCAACGCGCGCGCGCGTGCCGCAACGGGGGCAAGTGATTAAGGATTGTTCCATAGAATCATCTTCATTGTTGCCGTAATTTGCAAAACTATGGCAAACGTGAGCATGACCAACTAAAGATAGTCCATTCTTTGTGTACATTCGTTCCTTCGTTTGCCGATGATTTCTAATCTTCGGAAAGAAGGCATAAAGATTTATGTGCTGAGTCGTTTGATATAGCGAACTCACATCAAGAAAAATCCTTGAGCGAATAATTTTGAGAAATGAACTGACCAAGACTTGCGCGTAATTTCGACACGCTTTCTCGAAATGACCATGCGACGACCGTTTCTTCGATTGTGGGTAATCCACGCTTGGAACCGATATGTCTCAATACAGTTGTTTTGGGAAGGTCTGACAGACTGCGCGCCAATTCAGCATCGAACAATTCGACTACTGACTTGATTGCTGCCACCTGTTGAGCGCAACGTTCAGCGGCTTTTTGAAACGCTCGGCGGTCTGGTTCTTTCAACGGTTTGCTACAGTCGAGCCTCGCTTTCCGCCCCATGTTGATAACACGACATTCTGGATAGGATTTCAATGCTTGGTCTAAATCGTGCAATGCCTCGTAAAGCGCCAAAAAATATTTTTGAAGCGGCTTGCGTTTCTTGACCGCCTCTTCTAGCGAAAGCAAGGTTTGAATCGTACCGAGTGCTTTGATCAGCATTTCAAACGCGGTTAGCATCGAACTCCTTTACGGCATTTGCAACGAATGAATTCGTTACTACGATCTCAAATCGTTGAACCCTTTGCGCTCGTCCACCCCTTAAACTCCTCATGCCACGCGCGCATGAACTCGCGTTGAAATTCGGTGATGGTGGCATAGCGCAGCGCGGGATTGTTTGCGTACGCCTTGGCAAGGACCGATGCGAGGCGCGCAGGGACGAGTGGATTCAGAATCGTAATGTTCGGCAGATTGAATGGCGTAAGCGCGGGGTCGTGATTGGTCAAGAGTTGATGCAATATGACGCCGAGCGAGTAAATGTCCGCTTGCGTGGTCACTTCGCCCTTTTGCCATTGTTCGGGCGGGGCATAGCCCATGGTGCCAATGCCCGCGTCGTTTTCTTGCTGCCCCAGCTGTTTCAAATGTTTCGAAGTGCGTTTGCGTTGAAAGCGCGCAATGCCAAAGTCAATCACTTTCAAAAGGCCCGTTTTTGTTTCGAGCATTAGATTACTCAATTTGAGATCGCGATAAATGATGGGCGGATTCTGCGCGTGCAGATATTCCAAGACACCGCATAATTGATTCGTCCACTTCATCACCGTCTCCAAATCGAACGGCGCATTTTTGTTTCGTAATATCGCTTCCAGCGTTTCGCCTTCGATAAAGGTCATGACGAGATAATGCTTGTTGAGGTCTTGGAACAAATCCTTCACTTCAGGCAAGTTGGCGTGTTCGAGATAGGCGAGCATCCGCGCTTCGCGTTGAAACATTTCGACGGCTTGTTCAAGTTGGTCAGGAGGAAATACCTTTTCGCTCATCTCTTTGAGCGCCAGACGTTTTTCGCGCTGGTGCAGCGGATCGTACAAATGAATATCGCTCACAAGATACACCGCTCCCATGCCGCCCTGCGCGAGTTTGTGGATGATTTTATAGCGCTTGGCAATCAGCGTTTGGGGGGCGAGATTGCCCGTGCCGAGGCGCGGCGGGGCTTGGAACATTACATTCTTGCCGCAAACGCGACAGTGGCGCGCTTGCAAACGATTTTCGCTTCCACAATGCGGACATTTTCGTATGGTCGCAATCGGTCCGCTGCAATGCCGACAAAATTTCGCGCCGATGCGATTCGGCTGTTGACAAGTGGGACAGGGGACGCCGACGGATTCGGGTGGAGGGATTGGCGTTACAGGTGGCGTAACGATGGGAATGGGCGAGGGGTGAGAAGCAGGCGCGAAAGGCAAAACCGTGTCAGGCGCGTCGAATTTATTTCCGCAGCCAACGCAGAATTTTGCCGAATCGCGATTCGGATGTCCGCAATTCCCACAATAGTTCATGTTTGATATTTGCGCCGCGCCAATTGCACAGAACCGATTGGCAGAATCGCCAATTAACTTGGTGTCGCTTTGATCTGTCCCTGTTCGTCCACTTCCAAGAACAGATTTTTTGTTCCTTTGTAAAACATCAAATATAGCACAGCGGGAACAATGAGCAAGAGCGCGAGAATGATGGCAACCAAACAGCTCGCTTTGGTTTCAAAAGCAAGCTGCGCGGTGGTATCAGTGCGATTCAGCAAGCGCCAGCCCTGCCGCTGATATTTGCTGATTTCTTGATCGAGAATGTGCTTGCGTTCCTCGGACGAGAGTACGTTCAAGCCAGAGCCGCCAAATGTTGTCGGCGAGATGGCGTGCGAATCAATCGGGTATGCGCTTGGTAGCGCAGAGGGCGTCACGGCAGGAAATGCCGACGCGCTTGGGGATGAAGCAGCCGCGGTAAGAGCCGTTCGACATTGGCTGCAGAATTTAGCGGTGGGGCGATTTTGCGCGCCGCAGTTGGGACAAATCATAACTACTCCAATCTCTGTGTCAATTTCCGCGTATCATACCGCAGCCGTTTCGTGCCTTCCGCGGACATGCGCCCGCGCTGTTCCAAGTTCGCCGCTTCGTTCAACATTTGCTGGGCGAGATTTTGCTCGCCCATGTTGATGAGGCGCGTCGCGGCGGCTTGAAGTTTGCGCGTCGCATTTGCCAAATCGCCGTTCGCCGCGTCTTGGAGCGCGCGCGTCTGCAATTTGAACGCGCTCAATTTTTCCACAAGGTTCATTACGGTTGGGTTAATCGGCGCGGACGCGTGATTGGCTGTATAAGGAATAATGAGATTGGCGCGCTGTTTCTGTCGCTCAATTCCCAAATGCGGAACATCGTACTCGGCGATGAGATGCGCTAATTGATAATTGCCTTCGGGGCGCGGCGGCACGACGAGTTCCAACATCAGCGCGGCGCTTGTCTGACGCGCCATGTCGCCCAATTTCAAATCAAACCCGCGTTCGACGAGCGGCGGCGCGCCGAGATCAAAAATCATTGGCTTGACGCGATGGGCGCGGCGCAATTCTACGCCGTCCATGAAACGCATTCGCAGCAAAAGATTTCGCAGCGCGATCTTTTGCACCCCCGCGAGTTCTTGGCGAAACACTTTGGGAATTTCGGATGGGTCGCGCACAAAGTACGCTTCGCCGCCGGTAGAGTCGGCAATCGAAATCAAAAGTTCTTCGTTGAATTCGACGCCCAGCCCCATCGTGCTGATGGCGACGCCTTGCTGCGCGGCGTTTTGCGCGAGCGCGCGGCACTGCGGCGCGTCTTGGGCAAAGCCATCGGTGAGGAGGATGATGCGATTGATGTACTCGGACGAAAGGACCGCTTGCGCTTGCTCCAAACCCCGCGTAATGCCGAATGCCATGTACGTTTCATTGCCGATGGGGAGCGTATCAAGCGCGTCAATCGCCTTCAAGAGTTCGCGTTTGTTTTGTCCGGACTGATTCGGAATGACGACAACTGCCTCGCGCGCAAAGGCGACGAGGGCGAAACGGTCGTGCGGCGCGATTTGTTCGAGGGCGCTATGCAGCGCGCGTTTCACAAAATCTATACTGCGCGGCGCATCGAGCGTGTACTGTTGGGGAATGTTTTCAAAATGCCAGACGGGAACGCCGTCCACCATCGTTTCCGACACGGTGCCGAGCCGTACGAGTTGGTCGAATTGTTCTTGCGAAAGAATCGGCACGCTCATCGAATCGCTCTTGTCCACCACCATCGTGAGATTGACAGGCAGCGACGCGCCATTCCCGACATCTCCTGCCGTCAATTCGATAAGAGCATAGAGGAGACGCGCGGAATTGTTGGCGGGAAGGGAGTCTTGGCTGAATTGGGGGGTGATGGTGAGGAGGTTTGTCATGGTCAAACGCGTTCAACTTGGATTTGGACCGTTTTTGTCCCACCGTTGGTCTCAATGATAACAAGTCCATTATGAATCCCACGAATGTTAGCCACCTTCTTGGGATCTATTACCACCAAAACTTCCTTCCTATTACCTTGAAACTTGAATCTTCTGATGTGGTCATATTCCCAAAGCCATAACCATGAATCTGTTGGATCGACAAAAATGTCTCCACTCAACAAACCTTGACCTTTGTTTGTAATTGTAATCCGTGCATCGCGGAGAGAAAATGAAAATGAGCCAATCGTGCCAAAATCGAGAGTAAGTGGGGATACATCCAGTACGGGGCTAATTCCACGAATTGAGATTGGTATTTCAAAACTCAACGCATTCGAGGTTATTGCTATCTGCGTTTGTGCAAGATTATTTTGTGCAGCTAATTCAAGATCAATGTGCACATTCACGGTAGTTAGATTATTTGGCGCGCAAACAAAAGAGGACGGAGAAAAGGCGAGCCAAGCTGCTGGCGAATTCAGTTTTACGGAAAGCAAACCTCGTCCCACATTCTGGAAAGCAAGCGGCGGCATTTGCAAGAACTTTTGCTTGGAGAGATCTACGTTGCTAAAATCCAGATCAATTCTTGGTGCCATAGGACCCAACTTGGGGCTTATGTTGGGTACATTCGTTAGGTCTAACCATTTCTGAAGGTCTGTAGCTCGCTCATTCAAATTTCCGCGCTTTTGGGTGCTTATTTTCTTCGCTTCACTCGCCAAACCAAACTCCCCAATACTCTCCAACCATTTTACAAAGTATCCATCATAAAATTGTTGAACCGCGCGTTCCCAATCCTGTTCACATAGCCGTACTAATTCTTCTAGTGTATTCGCCACTTTCCCTGGCGCAAATATATATGGCGTCACTTGCATTTTTTGCACAGCTGGAATTGGTAGAGTACTTGGAATCGAAATCGTTGTGGGTATTTTGCTTTGCAACCCCTGTTTCAATTCTTTTGTCGTCTGAAACCGTTCATGCGGCGCGGCCTGTGTCGCGCGTATTACAACATCCGCGAGCTGCGGCGAAACACTCGCGTTGATATTGCGCGCGGGCGGGAGGTTGAACGGCGACAACGATGGGTCATAGCGCGTCAACAAATGATGCAACAATACGCCCAAACTGTAAATGTCACTGCGCGCGTCCGTTTGCCCTGTCCCGAATTGTTCTGGCGAAGCAAAACCGATGGTGCCGTACTGCGCGGTGTCTTTGGATTTGCCGGGGCGAAACAAGCGCGCGATGCCAAAATCAATCAGTTTGATTTTATTTTCGGGCGTGAGCATGATGTTGGCGGGTTTCAAGTCGCGGAAAATGATGGGCGGCTGGCGTGTGTGCAAATAATCCAACACATCGCACAACTGTTCCATCCATTCCATCACCGTCGTCTCGCTCAAAAATCCTGTCGTCGTTTCGACAACGGCTTCGAGCGTTTGTCCCTGAACAAAATCCATCACGAGATAATGTTTGCCCTGCTCTTGGAAAAAATCCGAGACCTTTGGCAAATTGGCGTGGTCGAGACTGGCAAGCAACTGCGCCTCGCGTTGAAATGCCGCAACAGCGTTCGCGCGTTCGTTCGGGTCGGTCAGCGACGCATCGGACATTTCTTTGATTGCCCATAATTTACCTACGAGCCGCGTATCATTCGCCTGATACACCGCGCCCATGCCGCCCTGTCCCAGTTTGCGAAGAATGAGATAGCGCGATTGCAGCAGCGCGTTTGATGGCAACAATCCCGTCAGCGAACTCGCGGGCGGAAGCGAACCCGTCAACACATTGCCGCATGATGAACAAAAACGCGAACTTGCGACATTTTGCGCGCCGCAGCGCGAACAAAACAGCGTTAAAGGTTTGCCAAGCGTTGTGCCGCAATTGGAACAGAACGCGGCATTGTCACGGTTTTGGAAGTTACAGGTGGGACAGGTGAGCATAAGCAAGAAACTTAGAGTTGCCACAGCGATACCTGTCCGGTTCGACAAGCAATCGCTAAAAATTTATCGCTGGCGCCAAAGGCGACGCTCCATGTTTCGCCAGCGAGCTGCTCAATTCTACCAATAGTTTGCTCTTGGAAAGAATCCCAAATTTCGACACACGCGCGATTTCCTCCGGCGGCAATGAATCTTCCGGTGGGGCTGAATGTCAAATCATGGATAACGCCCGGATATTTTCCCTTTACAAAACGCGGCGTCCAAGTTTGTGGATCAATGAGATAAAGCGTGCCCGTTTCTCCGCCCAAAGCGATGCGGTCACCACGCGGGCTGTAGGCAATCGCATATAATTTGCCGCCTAGCCGCGAAATCGTATCAGGCAGTTTTTCGCGCTGATACGTTTTCAAATTCCAGAGCGCGAGCGCGCCGTTTTGGTCAGCGGCAATGAGCGATTCGCCGTTCGGACTCACCGCCATTGCCAATGCAGTGAAATTCGTCGCGAGTTTTGTAGGCGCCGCGCTGTGATCCAAATCGCGCACATATATTATCGCATCCGCGCCAGCGGAAATCAATCGTTGTCCATCAGGACTAAACGCCAGCGCGGTGATTTTGTCGTGATGTTCCGACAAAGGAGACAGCGCAAGATTTCCTGTCGGTACATCCCAGACGCGCACAGTCCAATCGTGTCCACCTGTAGCGGCAAGGAAATTGGGACCGGACACGGTTGTTGCCAAGCAGCCAAGCCAATAGTCATGCAAGCCAACCTTGTACAGCGTTGCGGGTTGATACCAACTTGCAACTTGCCAAAAGCGCACCTGTTTCGACGTATGCGTTGTGACGAGATGTCCGCTCGGCGTAGTTCGCACCTGAAGCGTCTCGTACTGCGATGTCTCGCTCTGCCACTCGGTCGTTCGACGGGGCATCACATTTGGCGCGGGCGCAAGCGGGATTGGCGCGGCGGCTTGAACGCGCTGTCCGATGCCGAGCAATGGTAGATTTCCCAGGGCAAGTTTTTGGAGCGCCTTGCGCATTTCGGTCACGCTCTGAAAACGTTTTGCGGGGTCGAGCGCGGTGGCTTGGGTAATGAGCGTTTGCAAATCAGGATATTTTTTGAAAATCACGTGTGTGGGCAATGCGGCAGAACCCGCTTGGCGGTCGGGGGCAGCCGACAAAGCATCGCCGGTAACCAATGTGTAAAATGTCGAGCCGAGCGAGTAAATGTCCGAGCGTGGGTCAGTGGAGAGGAACCCTCGATATTGCTCGGGGGGCGAGTAACTCGGTGAGATGAGAATGAGCGGCGAGCTTCCTGCAATTCCAAAGTCCACGAGATATACCGTTTGCGAATTGGCGTGAACGCGGATATTGCTCGGTTTGATGTCACGATGGAGGATGGGTTTGCCTGGGTGGGCATGAAGGATTTCGAGGGCTTGCATCACTTGGTCAAGCCATTGGCGCGCGCGTGCGGGTTCCAAGGGTCCATGATTTTTTACCAACTCTTCTAAATCTTGGCCCGGCACATAGTCCATCACGAGATATTGAATCGGCACGCCATCATCTATTTCGGTCTTGTAATCAAAGATCAATGGAACACTCGGTGGTTTTGTGTCGCGCAGCTTCACCAACACCTGAACTTCGGTTTCAAACAACTGCCAATCCTGCGCGCCGGTTCCCAGAGTGTTTTGTTTGACCGCAACCTGTGTATTTAAATCTAAATCCGTCGCCAAATAGACGCGCGCCATGCCCCCCTCGCCAAGCTTGTGAGTCAACTGGTAACGTTTTGCAAGTAACTTGCCCGCGTAATGTTCCATAGAGTTAACCTATTTTCGTGATTGCGCTTGAATAATGATTAGACTCAAATTGTCGTCTGCATTCGCCTCGAGCGCGCGCGCAATTGCCAGCGCACACGCGCGCTGCGCGTCTGATTCATTTGCCAAGACCTCGACAATTCCTTCATCGTGCAGTGATTCCCAGATGCCGTCGCTGCAAAGGAGCAAAGTATCGTTGGGCTCAAGGACAAGATGATACAGGTCTGGAATCGCGGCGGGTGAACCATCCAACGCGCGCGTGATAAGGTTGCGCTGCGGATGTGAATACATTTCTTGGCGCGTAATTTTGTTTTGTTCCCACAGCGAATACACCAGCGAATGGTCGCGCGTCAGTTGACGCAATTCGCGCGCGCGGAACAAATACGCGCGACTGTCTCCCACGTTCGCAATGTGCGCATAGCCGTCCGCAATCACCACCAACGTCAAGGTTGTTCCAAGGTCGCTCTGCTCGCGTTGTCCCAGCTCTGCAATCGCGCGATTCGCTGCGCGCACGGCGCGTTCCATTTCGATACGATATTCGAGATATGGCTCGACAGGCGTGGGCTGCGCCAGCGCGACGACGAAATCCCAATTGGGTTGATTGTTGTGCTGTGAAAGACGCGCGCGCATTCGCGCGTTAAAGAATTTTTCGAGTTCTTGGTCCAAAACAATCAGGGCCCCCTCACTGGCAATCTCGCCCTTGGCGTGACCGCCCATGCCATCTGCCACTGCAAAATAACTCCACGCGGACGTATGCCCTGCCAAATGTTCGCGTGTTGAGTGTGCCAAGAGGGCGTCTTGATTCGCGCTCGTGTTGCCAACGACGCTTTCAAATCCAAATTGGACATTTACGCCATCCTGAAAGGAACGCGGTGGATAAGCAAATCCGAGCCATTGGTTCGTAAGGGGATTGTAGAGCCAAGCCGCAATAGACAAAACATTCGTCAAAGGTGATGGGGGTTGAGGTTGAATGCGCGCAAAACATTCAACGCCATTTTGCATAGGCGCGCCACATACGGAACAATTTTCTAACGCTTCTGCCATCAAAGCGCGACATTGACCGCACTGCCACGCATCCATCGCCGCATGTACAACAATTCCTTGATTCGAATACAACGGTTCGCCAATCAAAAAGCGGTCGGCGAACAAAAGCGAACGTTGACACGCGGCACAATTGCGCGCGGAAATAAGGTTGACCTGTTTACAGTGGAAACAAAGAATTGAATGCATTCTGTGTTGGGTGTTAGCGATTAAAAAAATAGATTCGCAATTCAACTGCGCCAAGCTGCGCCTGCTCAGCATTCAGCGTATGGTAGCTCTCCATGACTGCCTGCCCGAACATCGCTGGGGAACTCGCGCGCAAAACCTGATTTACCTGGTCTGCCACTTGGTTCCCAATTGTAGGATGGGCAGGATCTGCCGCGCCAAACGTTAGAACAAATCCCGCGCGTTTGTCCGCAAAAGGGCTCACGATTTGGCGCAAAACCTCTTTTAGCCGCGTCTGCTCCCTTTCCTTTTGCGCCGCCTGTGTACTCAGTAAAGAGTTCACGTTTACGCGTACAGTACTCTCGAACGGAACGGGGTCAAGACTTTCCGGGAGCCGCGTGGGCGTGGGTATGCGAGTCGGTGTAAAAGTGCGCGTGGGTGTTGCCGTTGTGGTGAGAGTTGCAGTCGAGGTGACCGTTGGCGTTGAAGTTAAGGTCCCAGTTGCAGTGAATGTTGGCGTGGGTGTTGGCTTGCGTTGAACCGGCGAAAGCGAAGCAATAAAGAGTACCGCCAGACCCAACAACAAATCCGCAAAAAGCCAGCCAGCCAACATATACGTGCTTCGCGTGCTCATCTCAACCTCGCCATTGCAAACGCGCCAATACTTAACCCCATGAACAAGAGAATGACAAATAGAGCCAAGAGAATCCAATTCACGGGGTTGATGGCAGTGTTGAGACCGATTGCCGCCGCTCCAATCGCCGTGAGCGCAAAGAGCGCAACCAACCAGTTGACAAAGCGTTGAAGCATTGGCGCATTATCCATGGGCTTGTTGCTCAAGCTTTGGGCACGCCGCAGATGTTCAAGTTGCGCTTGGATATTTGCGTTTTGCTGGGCTAATTGTTGATTGACCGCCTCAAACGTTTGACGTTCGGGAAATGCTTGGGCGATTTTGTGAAACGCCTCGTACAAATCTGCTTCATTGTGAACGTGTTGCTGCATGACATCAACCGTTGTTCCAACGGCGACAACGGCATTTTGCATATCACGCGCAACCGCCGCCAGCTGACCCACCATATTCACCATGCGGCTGCTGACCGTCGTCAATTCTCCTGCCGCTGCTTCCGTCGCGGCGCCGGAACGATTGATGTTTTCGCTAATCTCGCGGAGCGCGCCTTGAATTGTCGCCGCCGCATTCGCAAGATTTTGAATGTTTGTTGTGACGCTGTTTAGAACTTGGGCTTGTTGGCGCGCCAGGTCAAGAGAAAATTCGGAAAATTTCTCGCGCAGATCTGTAATGCCTGCATACGCGTCGGTCGCCTGCGCGGACATTTGCGCCAGATGCTGACGTTCGGCGCGAATGTCTTGAACGATGCCTGCAAGTTGACCCAATAACGAGTCGGGCGCACGCACCATGTAGCGCCGCGCAAAAATCAGGTTGATTTCCCAAAGGACGCGCTCGAGCCGCAAGCGCAGGGCTTGGGCGCGTTGGTTGGCGTGATGAGTTTGTACTTCGGCATGATAGTGATAGATAAAAGTCAGCAAGAGAATGAGCAGAATAATTCCAAAGTCCAGCGCCGCGATATGACTAAAGCGAAGCCATGTTGCAATCCCTTCTGGAAATCCTTGCTCCCACAGCAATAGAAACGGAACTCCCTCCAAATCAGGATGGAGGCGGAGAGTTTCTGCATAGTTATTGCTGGCGATATAGAGGCCTGCCCATGTTATGATAATTGGGACCAAAACCAACAAGTTGCGCGCGACTTCAAACCAGTTGAGGATGTCGGGACGCTCGCGATAATAAACGGCGGCGCGCTGTTCAAGCGCATCGGGATTGAGTACACTGTATAGGTTCATTCCCCACAGCGGGTCAAACGCGCGTTCCTCGCCCAGATGCTCGCTCAGCAGTTCCAATACATCGGCGCTCGATTCATCAAATGACCGAATCTCGAAAGCCAGTTGCTCTATCCGCTCCATCAAGTCATCGTGCTGGACAGCTGGTTTTGCATCCAAAATAGAATCAAGTCTTTGTGTGGTTTCGGGCAAAGATTCAGGCAATCGGATGGTTTCGCTCATGTTTGTCTCGGTGATTATTATTTAACCCGCGATAAATTATTCGCTCACGTTGAGTATTGGTACGGCAAATTTGAAATTTGCCGTACGTTGGCGCGCAAATTTTTTGGGGAATGGGCGTAACATGAGTTATTCAGATATCATCACGAGAACCACTTTAATGCTTCTCCAAGCCATTTGGCTTGCTCTTTGATTTGGCGAAGCGCTTCCTTTAATTCTTGGTCTTGAGAGATTGCCGCAAAATCGTGTTGCGGTAATTGCTCAAATTTTGGCAATGTCTGAAGCAGCTCGCTTTGGCTTGAGCGTGCTTGCAGTGCGGCTGCCTTGAGCTTTTGTAATGTTTGTAGGGAAATCTGATTTTGCGCCGCGCGCGATTCGCCAGATTGAGGTTGCGGAGGCGGCAACTGACCGCTTTGGGCTTGGGCACGGTGCGATGACTCGTGCGGAACTTGGTTTCCTACGCTGAGGCTATGGAAGGTTTGCGGCGGATTCACATTCTGTACTTGCGGCGCAGACATAGACGACACTTGAGCGGTCGCGTACATGGCATTTGCTCTTTGGCGCAGCAGGTTTGCCACATCCGCCAATCTGCGATTCTCTAACTCGCGAATCAACTCTTGGGTTTCTTCGGGTCTTTTCCATTCTTGCTGAAACGTTGTTTCAAGGATCTGCCAATAGGTTTGCGGAGGGATGATGTTTTGTGCGAACTGTTTGTGCATGTACTCTATGCCCGCGCCAACCTTGGAAACATAACGCTCGGAGAAAATCGAACCCCTCCTTTTGAAATTGCCCGTGAAAGCATCAGCAAAAATCAACTGACTCAAGAGAATGAGCTGATTTGCATAGTGTTGTGGAAAGCGGCGCGCTTGTTCAATAAAGTCTTGCAACATGATGCTCTGGTCCCCTCGGTCAATTTGCGCGGAGCGATGCGAGAACCAATCAAGCGCACGGTTGAGCGCCGCCGGATAATTTGGCGTATTTGGCTCGACAATTTTCAACCATTTTGCCAAAGGGCGAATCAATTCGGGTTGCAAGCGCAATAAATTTGGATAATGCGTAAATTGACCCGCTTCGGCGAGAAACTCGGCGAGTTTTTGGCGCGACTGTGGGTCGAGATTTTCTGCCGCTTTGCCCAAAAGCTCATAAACCTGATTCAATTTTGGATTTTTGTCCGTTGGGCTCGTCCGTTCCGCGTAACGACGCAGCGTGTCCAAAATTCGTTTGGCGCGGAATCCACTCAAGTTGAGACGTTCCCCCATCAACGCCAACGCCAAAAGTAACTCTGCCATCCCATCCAAGTCTTCGGGACGGCGATTTCCCAGCGCGTTCTCCACCTGCTCTGGTGAACCAGCGTTCAATGCGATGCGAATAAAACCATACTCGGGTTGATTTAAAAAAGTGGCGAGCGGCTGCGTCTGTGCGAGACGCTGCGCGCTCATCGGATTGGCGGACATCTTTGCCCATGTTTCGATTAGTTGGTCAGGACGCAAAGAGGTTTGGGAGGATTGAGCCAGCGCTTGTTCCAAAAGTCCGGCTTGCGGGTCAATTGCCAAAGGCAATAGATTGCGGTCAGCCATCCTGCGCAAGAACCCCAATGCTCCTGATGGCTGCGCCGCGCGTTTAGAGACCTCGCCGCTCAAGACTTGATACAGCAGCTGCTGCATCGCGCTACGCTGCCAAAATACATTGTCGTTGCGCCAGAATTGCAAAATAGTGAGACGTCGCTCATCGCGCGGCGAGCCCACTTCCACAAAGAGAGGCGTCAAACATTTCCAAAAAAGTGCCTCGTCGCAATTCCCGATTTCACGCGGGACACGCTCCACTTGTTTTAGCTCACACCGCTCATTCAACGCGCCATCTACAAGGATGGACAAGCAAAGCGCATAATCTTGTTTTGAAAGCGTCGCGCCATGCTGTTCCAATAGTTGAATCACTTGCTGAACAAACGATTGCTCGTAGGGCGGTCTCACCACCGCTAACGATTTTTTGAGCAGCGGCAGACCTAGAACGCGATAAAGTTGCGCGCCCAATTGGCTCAAGATTTCTTGCCACGCCAGATTATCCGCAAACTGAATTCCTTCAATCAGGTTCAATAGCGCGGTTGTGCCAAAACTCGCGGCGTAACTTTCCAGCAAAGAGACGTAATAGCCGCCGACGCTGGATGAGTCCGCGCGGGGTGTTTGGTTTGTCGCCCCCAAACGAATGATGTTCAAACTTTCTGTGCCTACAGTCCGCGTCCCTATGACTTTGATGCGCGCTTGGCAGCGCTTGACATTCTGCACATTCAGCGCCCATGTTACATGCGGGCGCGCGGCGGGCGGTAAAAGCAAGTTTATGGTTTGCAAGAATGAAACAACTTGATTGTATTGTCCAGTCGGATTGATTACGAATGGCTGATTGTTGAGAACAAGTTCAAGCGCCCGATAAATTTGGTCTCCAAATTGTTGGAGTATAAGTGCTGCGCGGTCAAGTTCACCCACACGGTCACGCGGAGGAATAGCAAGCAGCGGCAAATTCTCATCTTGTGAACGCCATGCAATTTCGGGGGGTAAGAGTGCAAGCAAATATGCATAATTGTTGCCAAGAGAAGCAAAGGCATCGCGTGGAGCGAGTAAATAATGCTCTTGGAGAAAATAGCCGCGGTCCGATTCTCTGGGACTGCGTTGAAAACGCGCCGCGATTGCAAATTCGCCGACTATTAACGCGGCATCCGAACCTCCGTATGATCCTATCTCGAGCGGCGCTCCGACATTGGCAATTCCTCGAATCTGCTCCAACACGCTATCGGACGGCAGCGCGCTAGAACGCGCGACAATGGAAAAGCCGCGAACGTCGCGGCCGTCGGCAATTAATTTGCCTTGAGCAAATTGGGCAATCTGGTGTACAGGAACCATAAATTGTGCCACGCTTTTATCAATACTTTCGCCAATCGAAAATAATAGGCGGATTTCGTAGCGCAATTTTGGAAATTGCGCTCGTTTGGCGAAGGTATTGTTTTACGCGAATAGCCATTTTTCCAACGGGTCAAACAAGCCGATTGGTTTCATGTTTTTCACATCATAAATGATGGCTTTGCCCGCAAAGTCAATCCCCGCATTCGAGCGCGGCGAATTATGCCCGGGATGCATTCCAACTGCTGAACACGCAAAATCAAAACTCACCATTCCCGGCGCGCACGCATCCCGAACGCGCTCTATCAAAAAATCTCCCAGAATTTCATGAATCGCATTGTTCGGCGCGTAGCGTTTGTGCTGATGCTGGCGTTCGTCAATCTTGGAAAGACAAAACGCCATTTTTTGAAGTATCCGCTTTTGTTGGTCACGATTGGCGAACTGTAGGTCATATAGCAAGTTACCAAGAAAAGCCGTGAATTTATCATCGCTTGGTTGGTCGGGGTCTATCAAACACAAAAGTCCTGTGCAGCGTTTGAGATATTTCATCAATTCATCATAATGTTCTTTTGGCTCTTCGTAAATCTCGCCGGGCCAATCCATCACTTCCATCATAAATTCTCGGTCGAGCCCGCGCGGCTCGCGCTTGGTAAATTTGAAAAGATAGGTAACCGGAACACTTCGAGGAGTGGGAGGCGGAAAACGATGCTCCGCGATGTCTCGCTCCGCAGTCTTGAGCAAATTCAACGCGTCGCCGTTCTCTGGTGACATTTCCCAATTTTTCATCGGCAGACCCAAGATATGGCGATACAGCGCGTAAAGGTACATTGTTTTGCCTGATGAACGCGGACCCCAAATCCCAATCGCGGGCACGGGGGCTGGGACAGCGGACGCGCTGGATGCTGCGGCTTGAGTCAAATCAGCGCCACAGCTTGAACAAAAGGCGGTTCCTACCGGATTTAATGTGCGGCAAAAAGTGCAGGCAATACTGGTTGAAGATGGTGTGATAGGAGGAGGCGCAGGAACAGGATTAGCCATGAATGACTCCCGTTAAGAATCTCACAGGTTTCGCAGTCGTTGTTCTTGGCGAAGCAGAGGTAGAGTCAGGGACGAGGATGGCGTATAAAAAACCCTCGACTCGTTTTGAATCTGTTCGACGATTTGGTTTGCCATGGTCGGTTCAAATGTCTCGGTCAAATTTTCAAAATAACGCCTGCCATCTTCGCCGAGTTCAAACCATACATCGGACGAGTACTGCATACAGGGATGCGCGCGCGCGAGGTCAGAATATTTGACCCAGACGCCAATCATGTGTACGCCCGCCTTGCGTATTTCTTGCAGCTGGGCATACCAATCAATGTTAGATGTGAATGGCTCGTGCGTAAATTCGTATTTGGTGTAATTGTATTTGAACGCGGGGTCAAACACATTTGCTTGATAGGGATGCGGCGGCGCGTAACCGATGACAACCACCCATTTTTCGGCAGCGGACCGCCAACCTGCTTTTGCGCTGGCTGGGTTCACCCACTTTAATCCCATTTCCAAAAACGCTTCATAATCCAAGTCGGACGTCGCTTTCATCCCTCGCATCACGCGGCGCTGCAAATCCAAAAGCGGTTCCAGCGAATACTCTTGAAAGGCATAATCACTTAGCGCTATATCTAAACGGTCACCATACAGATACAAACCGCAATGAACATCTGCCTTTAGCGGTTTTAGATTTTCCTGAATAGCATTGATCAACTCTTTGGCGTTCTGCATATCGGGGCGCCACTCGACTAGTTTAACATCTTCAACCTGTGTTTCAATCTTGCGGCGCATCGTGCCATCCACAATAAACACAATGTCAATTGCGCGTTTGAGTTCCAGTGTTGGTAAGGTTTCTATATTATTCGTTCCTGCGGGCGCGATAGGCGTGACGGATACGGACAGTGGGACAGCAGGATTTTCTTTTGATTGCTCTGTCACGCGAAAATTTAGTTTTCCACTCGGATAACCAATCCACCATTCCAGATTGAATTTATTTGAGACGGGATGAGTTTCTAAAACATGGCGCAACTGCCCCTCATGATTCCGCACAATCAAATGAATTGGTAAAGGACGTGCGCCAAAAGAGGGAATCGCGCGATACAAAGTTTTGGAATTTGGCGCATTGTTTGTGGGCGCTGGCACGCCCTTTTCCAATAGCGTAAATTCTGCTTTCAATAACTTGGGATTGGTCTCGTCAAGATGTGATTCTGCAAACGCGAGTGTATAACCCTCTTGCGTTTGTGGTGGATAGAATTTGCTAATTTCGGCGCGCAGGGTTTCAACAGTCACTGGGTCTGGCAGCGCCAAACTGTCTCGTTGCTCGAGCGAAATAGATGTCTGAAGTAACTGCTTCAGTGTGCTTTGCACGATTGGATAAAGCGCGCAAGTTCCAATGACGAGAACCCCCTCAAGCGGGTTTGTGCCGCGCAAGACAAGCGCGCGTTCCAATGCTTGGCGCAAGGGCTGTCGTATATCAATCTTTTTTCCCGGCGTATAGCCAAAACTCTTTACATCATTAATGTCTTGGGCGCTTGCGCCATCAAAAGCATTTCGCCAAAGCGTTCCCCATGCTGCGCTCACTTCAAGGTCGCTCACCGTCCATGTCCAAACGGGCGAAGTGTGAAGCGCGAACCGCGCGAGGCGCTGCCAGCTAATATCCAAAACAATAATATGATCGCCCCTTGGTAAGGCATTGAGCCAATGATTTGAAGGAATATTCGGGTTCATGCGATCCTCAACGGCCAAGCGCTGTTCCTTTTGACATGAATGTCATCGAATCTGCGCGCGCCATTTAGTTTCCAACGCGTGGATGTTTTCCGCCAATGTCAGGCAATCTTGCCGCAGTTTCCGCGTCTCTTGCTTTTTTTGCCATTCTACTTTTGCGTACTCGAGACGTTCGATTTGCGCTTGAAGGGTTGTCTCTTCTTGTTGCAATTCCGCGAGACGTTGTTCAAGCTGTTGCTGACGATGACGATTCGCTTCCATCTTGTCGCGTAACTGACGCGTTTCCTTTACACTCGGTTCAAGATTTGCCTGAATGCGTTCCAACTTGTCTGCTGGCTCTAATGCTGCAAGCGCGGCGCGCGCCTCTGCAATGTTGGCGCCAAGTTCGGAAACGCCAATAGATTCTGCAGCCGTCACGCGTTGCTGCCATGCCGCGCGCTCGACAGCAACGCGTGACTGCTCTTGATTCAAGGCAGCGGGGTCAAGCGCACTGGTTTCGTGTTCCGCCTGCTCCAACGCGCTTTGCCATTCTGCGAGCGCGTTTTCGCTTTTCGTGAGCGAAAATTCATCCTGCTCTATCGCCGCATTGAGCTGCGCTAGAATTTTTCCGAGTTTGTCACGCATCGTTGTAGTGATTACTGCGCTGTCGTATCAAACCATGTGAGCGCTAGAGATTTTGCTTGCAGTTCTTGATACAGCGGCGCTAGAAACTCGTCCGTCGGTTCGGGAATTTCAAGCCCCAAGGATGCAAGTTTCTTGCTCCAAGATTGAATTTCTAGACTCTCATCGCGGAACGCAATGAGATGTTGTTGTTCCATTTCTTGCAATTCGGCAGCATTCGCGCGCAAAGGGGCAATTTGTAATTCGCGCGCTGCAACCTGCTGTTCCAACGCTTGTGTCTCCTTATCCGATTGAGACGTCTGCGCTTCCAATTGTTGAATACTGCTACCCAACTGGGCATACAGGTTCTGACTCTCGGCAAACGCCAAGCCAAGCCAATCGCTTGAAGGATTTTTGGGCAACGCCTCGCTCAAATAACCGATAGTGTCCACAATGCGGTTGCGAAGCTGTTGACGCGCTTGCAGCGCTTGTTCCACCTCCAAGAGTTCTGTGTGCAACCGAACACTTTCAGGGATGATCAAACGCTCGCGATCCCATTCAATTTTTTGCGCCGCCACCTGCGCGTCCAAGGCGCGTCGTTGCTCAACTGTTTCGACGCGTCGAGCAAACTGTTCAACTTGATCCAATAGCAAAGCGATTTGGCGCACCCGTTCAAGTTTTGCCTTGGCTTGCTCAATTTCTGTTTCCAACTCGCCGACAGCCATATATGGCTGCTCGGAGGTTCCTGCCTTCCATTGCTGTAGCTCGTTTTGCAATGTCGCATGATGCCGCATCAACTCGGCGCGCGTTTGGTTCACAAGCGGGGAATGGGCGTGTTCCGCATCAAGTTGTTGATGCCATTCTTGAGCGAGCGCATCCAGTTCTTGCTTGGCGCGTTCTTGTTCTGCCAGATGCTGCCTTTCCACTTGCAGCGCGGCGTCCAACTGTCCGCGTTGCGCGCGCAATTGTTCCAAACGCGCTAGGCGCGCGCGAATTGTTTGCTCATCCATTCAGCTGTTCCATTAATGTTTGCGCGCGTGTTTTTATTTCGTCCAACCGCGCGGTCAATTGCGTCGTGAGCTCCGCGACTTGGTGTTGCGCCGCATGAGCGCGGGCGCGTTGATTCCAAAGTGGGTCCGCTTCCAAATCCTGAATTTTCTTGACGAGCATCAACCGCTCAATCCATTGCTGACGTTTTTGTCCCGCGTTTTCAAGTTGTGTAATTTTCTCGCGCGTGCCGGCGATTTGTTGCTGCACTTGCGCGTTCTGGCGTTCCGTCGTTTGAATGAGTTGTTCCAACTTGTTTGACAGCAAACTCGCATATTGCGGAAAATTCTCATTCCAAAAAACCAGCAAATCTATACAACGCGTTTCCTTGGCGCCATCGTGGAGTTGCCGTGCCTCCAGCGCAGCGCCAATTACAAAACCAAAAGTCTGTTCAATTTTGGAACGCGCGCCGGCTTGATGATGTCGGTCAAAATCGCTTCGCAAGTCTTCGAGGTTGTGAGATGCCATTATCGAATCAATCCCTCTTGCCGCAGCGCGTCCAGCATTTTTTGCGCCTGCGCTTTGTTTTGCATTCCCGAAAGTTTCACCGTGCCATCGGGGCGCACTAGTAAATTGAATCCTTTTTCAAGTGGCTGCGCGTAAATTTCATCGGCGTTGTACCGCTCCGACAGAAAAATCAACCGCTGATTGCTTGAACCGCGCCAATGCAGCATGTCCGAAGCGTATTTTGGCAAAAAAGGTCCATCCACCAAAATATCCGTAACGGCTAATAATTCGCGCCAGCCCGGGCGCGGTTTCTGCTGAATGTATTCATACGTAAAACCGGTATACGTCATCACGGACAACGCATTGTGTTGTAACAGCGCGCCCAATTCCGCCAATGCCTCTGCTTGCTCAAACGGTTCGCCGCCTAGAAACGTCACGCCTTTAATGCCGCGCTCTGCTTGCAGTTTTGCAATGTAATCAAATACCTCCGCGCAAGACAACAGAACTTTATTTTTGACCGCGAGATATTCGGGATTCAAACAATCCAACGTGCACCGATGCGCGCAACCTTGCACAAACAACACATAGCGCAAACTGGGCCCGTTGAGCGTAGATACGGCAAAGTTTTCGGGATGGTCACCGAGATTAAGAAGCGGGGTCACAGGTGTACCTCCAGCGGCATACCATCGACAGCCGGGAATTTTCCACTCCAATCCAGACGCATGGGCGTGTGTTCTACTTGCTCGCCTTCGTAATAACGATCAAGGACTGCCTCCATAATTTGACTGACTGCATTTTCAATTTTGCGCGCGCCAAGATTTTTTGGACAACGCAACAACAACTGCATAAAAAATTGGTCGCTCATGCTGGCTTGGAATTGCGGAATGCTGTATGCCTTTTGCGCGCTCTGAATAAAGAGTTGCACATAGAGTTGCGCGATTTTTACGCGATCGAGTTCCGTAAGTCGATCAAAGATGAGCGCGCCATCGAGGCGTCCCAATAATGCTTGATTGTAAAATTCGGCAATCGCGCGCTCGTAAAGTTGCTGCCGTTGTTCTGGTGGAATGTTCTCTGCGTTTGGGATTTCGTCAATCTCTTTTGATCCCGTATTGCTGGTGGCAATCACAATGGTATTGCCAAAATTGAGCTCGATGCCGTCTGGCGTTTTGGAAATGCCTTCTTGCAGCGCATTCATGAAAAACAAACGCAAGCGTTCGTCGGCTTTTTCAAATTCATCCAACACAATGACGCCATATGGTTTTTCTTGTAGATATTGTGTCAGCACGCCGGGCTGTCCATAGCCAACATAACTTGGCGGCGCGCCCAATAATTTTATAACTTCATGTTCCAATTGATATTCTGTTCCCGCAATAATGAGCGGATCGCGTTGAAAGACAAAACGCGAAATGACGCGCGCCAACTCTGTTTTGCCAACGCCCGAAGGACCCGCGAACAATTTGCGAACGAGTGGAATTGGACGCGCACGATTGGGCGGCACACCACGTTTTTTCAAACGCCGCACTTGCTCAATTGCCCATTCTTTGGCTTTTTCTTGCCCAATAATCCGTTCCGTCACATACGTTTTGAACTCGTCAACTTTAATCGTATGATAATCCAGCGCAGAGGTCTTTTGATTCTTGTCCAAAAATTCTTTGTTGTATTGTGTGTCACCGCGATTTTCAATTTGTTGCACGACAAAGGCATGATACCCAACGTTTGTCCCATTTGCGGCGCTAAAGGTTTCTTGAAAAAAGCGCGCGAGCGAGTCAATGAGTTTCCAATCAAAAAAAGATTTCCCTGTCGCGAGATATTCGTGAATTAATCGCCGCTTGACTTCATCGGCTGTGGGTCCAGTAACACGCAAATCTATTGTGCTGCCACGAAAAAGATTCTTGATCCAATCGGGCATGGGTTCTGCGGAAAAAATAACCAAATGTCGCCCCAAACACAATTTGGGCCATTCAAGAATATTTGGCACGAGATTCTGATTGTTCTGATTGTTGCCCGGGAAATCCCAACTGACTTGGTGAAACAACGCAACGATGCGTTTATTCGGATGTCCGCGTAGATGTTCATCCACTTGGCGCAAAGCATCCGGCGCGTTGTTGGCATATTGTCCGCCCCCGCGCCGCCCGCGATTTTCAACCTGCGCGCCGCGCGCCGAGTTGAGCGCTGAAAATGGGTCGCGTATGTCAATGCCGGTGGATGAATTTGCTGACTCATTTCCATTCGGCAAAGTTACGCGGTCAAATTCGTATTGCAGTCCAAGCCCCCATTTGTACCAGACAAACATATCTACTTGATCCGCAAAATGCGCCGCCAAGAGCTGTGGCAGTTCAATCATCGGTTGATGTGGGCTATAGTAGAACTGGTCGTCAACCAAGCCGCTGAGCCGAATGACCCCCGCGCGCGCGAGGCGCCGCGTAGGGTCATACAATTCATCCAGTCGTTCCAACCATTCACGCCGCTTGTACGTCATTGTCTTTTATCCTTGCTGTCTTGCATTTGTAACGCTTCCACTTTGGTCCATCTGAATCAATGTCATACCGGGACCTGTCGGTCCCAAATCTGGATTGGGCTGCCCAGGTTTCGGCGTCGTGCTGCTGACAGCAAGCGAGAGTTGATGTTCGCTGCGAAGTTTTTGTTCAAACTGGTCAATGTCGCGCGCACACTCCATCCCCGCATACCCGGTCCATGAAAATTGAAAAGAGCCATCTAGATTCATGTACAGTGTTACGTTCTGACGATTAGGGCGGACGGTCTGAACTTTCAAAGTTGTTTTCGGGTCGTCTTTGTCGGCATAACCATAGGTGATCGCAAATTGATTGTCCCCCCAAATATCCATCAGCGTTGACATCATCTTTTGCATAATTTCGAGCCGCGCTTGCGCGCGGCGAATCGTCTCGACGAGTTGGTGTTGCAACTGCGCGACATCATCCTGTCGCATCGAGATTTCTTGCTGCAATTGTTCGAGCGCGGTAATCACTTGCTCGGGACGTCCGGCATGGTCGAATTCGCCATTTTCGATTTTTTGCTTGAGCGCATTCACTTGATTTTGTAACGCCGCGTAATCGCCGTGATGCCAAAAGCGCATATCGTCCGTGCCAGCGTGTACGAGTTCATTTTCGAGTTGGCGCAGGGATGCTTCCGCGCGGCTACGCGCGCGGACATATTCGCGCTCGCGCGCATCCACATCGCGCGCGACTTGGACAAATTCACGCTGCGCTTCTTGATATGTCGCGCGCGCGGCTTCCAAGCGCCCGAGACGCGTGCTGTCTTCGGCGTGTTCGAGCATCGTCAACGCTTTTTGATATGACGAGCCATAGCCAAAACGCGACACACGCACAGGGTCTAATGAACTGCGAAGCATTTGCGCCAATTCGGTTTGCGCTTGAACATCCGCCATTTGCGAACGATGGTCTTGCTCAAGCCGCAAACGTTCTTGTTCAAGATGTTCATTGATTTGCGCAACCCCTTGCTCCAGCTGTGAAATTTGACGGCTATTCATTTCAATGCGTTGGCGCGCTTGCTCGGACTCTTGTTCCAAAAAAACAATCTGTTGATTCACCGCCTCGAGTTCCGCGCTGTGTTCTTCCAACCCGGTTCGCAAATCAGCAATCATACGTTGGTTCTGTTCGATGCGGCGTTGGTCAGCGGCTCGTCGCGCTTGAATGTCAGCGATGGTCGAATCCAATTCGTCCATGCGCGCTTCCCCTCTAGCAATTTCGCGCACAAGTCGTTCGGCGTTGCGCTGCTGTTCTCGATTTTCGCGTTCCGCGTCCTGCAACCTTGCTTGCGCGCGCCGCACTTCGGCTTGGGCAGCTTCTGCCTGACGGCGATAGCGTGACGCGCTGAAATCATAACTGGTGGCGCTCCAATCACTGCTCATAACAAACCTCCTTCAATTCTTGCGCTAGCTTTAATGATGCAATCGCATGGGTTTTAATCTCAATTACTCACGTTACGCAGTCAAACACCATTATAGACAGGATTAACAAGATTTACAGGCTCACGTTACGCAGTCAAACACCATTATAGACAAGATTAACAAGATTTACAGGATTATTTTTGTATCCTGTTAATCCTGTAAATCCTGTCAAAGATGCTTTTTTGTAGGCAAGCTGCGTAACGTGAGTCAATTATTTGGAGATTGACTCGAGATTGCCCAATCTACCATCCACTATTTCGCGCACCGAAACCCCACCGTATTATTCACCGTCTCTGGCGGCAGTCCATGCCGCGTGGGAGTACGGACGGAATCTGCGTCGCTGTTCCACGCGCCGCCGCGCGACGCGCGATAAATTGCTTTTGCCGGACCTTGCGGATTACGCGCCGGCGACTGCGCGTAGTATTTGTTATCAAACCAATCCGCGCACCATTCCCACACATTGCCTGCCATGTCTGCGATGTCGTACGGACTGTTACTTTCAGGTGGATACAATCCAACAGCGGTTGTGTCGCCTTTTTTGGAACGCGCGTTGCACATACCTTCTGCGAATTTTGCGCCCCAAGGGTATTCGCGTCCATCAGTTCCGCGCGCGGCTTTTTCCCATTCCGCTTCGGTAGGCAGACGTTTTCCCGCCCACTGACAATAGGCGCGTGCGTCATTCCAACTCACGTACACGACAGGATGATTTTCTTTGCCTTGCGGAATTTTGTCGCCCGCCCAATGTTTGGGTGTTTTGTGAAGCGTCGCGTGAATGAATTGTTGATACTGCAAATTGGTGACGGGAAAGCGGTCAATCAAAAAGGAATCGAGATAGACGCGATGCGGCGGACGTTCATCGGCATATTTATTTCCGCCCATGAGAAATTCGCCTGCAGGGATGAGAATCATGCCCGGCGGTGTTGAGGGCGGAATCGCGACGGGTGACGCGGGATGAATTGGAAATTGGGGGTTGGAGATTGGAGACTGGAGACTGGAGACTGGAGATTGGAGAATTTGCGCTGCACGATTGGCGATAGGCAATCCGCTATTCGCCATCTGCAATCTCACTTCTGCGATGGTTTGAAAACGGTCGGCAGGTTTGTTTTGAATCGCACGCAAAATTAAACCTTCGGTCTGTGCGGTGAGATTGGGATTGAGTGAGCGCGGCGCAGGCAGCATGAACGGCGTGCTGGCGGGATCATGTTTGGTCAAGAGGTGATGCAGCACGACGCCGAAACTGTAAATGTCGGAACGCGCGTCGGTTTGTCCGATGCCGTACTGTTCGGGTGCGGCATAGCCGGCTGTGCCAAACAGCGCGGTATCTTTTTTCTTGCCCGCTTGAAAAAAACGCGCGATGCCGAAATCAATCAGCTTGATTTGTTCCTGCGGTGTGAGCATGATGTTCGCGGGCTTGAGGTCGCGAAAGACGATTGGTTGCAGCTGCGTGTGCAGATATTCCAACACCTCGCACAACTGCCGCGCCCAATTCAGCACGCGCGCTTCGTCCAACATGCCCGGTGTGCGCGCGACGATTTGCTCCAACGTGTCACCCGACACAAATTCCATCACGAGATAGTATTTGTTGTTCTCTTGAAAATAATCGGTGACTTTGGGGAGATTGAAATGGTCGAGGGTGGCGAGGAGTTGCGCCTCGCGGCGGAACCCGTCGAGCGCGACTTGGTGGTCGAGCGGATTCGTAACATGCGCGTCGGACATTTCTTTGATTGCCCATTGCTTGCCCGCGAGCCGCGCGTCGTTCACTTGGTACACCGCGCCCATGCCGCCACTGCCAATTTGTCGCACAATCATGTAACGCGCTTGTAGTATCTGATTCGGCGGCACGACGGCTGCGATGTTTGTAAACGCGCCGCTTGGCGTCAACGCGCCGCCGCAGTTGTGGCAAAATTTATTGCCCGATGGATTTTGCGCGTTACATTGCAGACACGCGATATTTGCTGGTTGTGCCAACGCCGCGCCGCAGTTGGCGCAAAATTTTGAAGTGGGGCGGTTTTGGAGGGAACCGCAGGAGGGACAGGGATTCATATTGTTCAATTAGTATGGAAGAAAAGCCACCAACGGCCAGGTTTGGGAAAATCCAATTTGATATCCGATGAGATTGGAAACATGTCGTTCGTAGACCTCACAAAACGAACGATGAGATTCTGTTGCCCAGATCTTACGACATCACCAACATCAATCTTGCCATTAAAAGAATCCTTATCCCAACCATCAGCTCGACAGTTAGACCCCGAACCTCCATATACAGAACCAACGCCTTCATTCGTAAGTGAGACCATTTCTCTCCCTGCTCCATCCTTTAATAGACGATTGTCTGGGGAAAATACGGCAAAAACAAGCCCAGACACAGGTTTTGCATTCGAGTTCAGTACATGTAAAACAATTTCGTAATACGCATCCTGTCCCTGCGATTGAAAGCATGGGTAAATTGTGTCAATAGAGATGGGAAATTGTGGAACTGCAGTAGCAGACGATATAGTTTCTGTAGCTGACAAGAATGTCGGAGCTGTAGTTATTGTTCTAGTGTCTATTTTTAGAGCGTTTGTTGGAATGCTGTTTGAACGACTTGGAGTAGCAATATTTGTTCGGGTTGCCTTGGGTCGCATGATGCTGGTAGATGTGAATGACGGAGTTTTGGTATCAAATGTTAATTCGACATCTACCGGTGTAAGAGTTGGTGATTCAATCAATATGGTTGCACTTGGTTTCGGTGTAAACGTGTCGCGTACATGTGCAATCACCCTCGTCGCTGGCGGCGTTGCCGTCGGATTATTCTCAACCCAAACCCATCCCCCTACTCCACACGTTATCAACATCCCAACAATCCCAACACCCAACGCCGCAATCAATCGTTTGTTATTGCCCGGATGCGGAACAGGAATCGGAATTGTCGGCGTCAGCACAAAAAGATTTTGCCGCATCTCTTGGACGCTTGCAAAAAGTGAGTTTGGTTTCACGCGCATCGCGCGCAAAATCACTTGCTCCATCTGCGGCGAAATCGCGACGTTGACATTTCGCGGCGATACCAACATCGCAGTTCCTATTTCCAGCGATTGCGCGTCGGGCGGCGGACCTCCTGTTACTATCGCGTAGAGTGTTGCACCCAACGAATAAATATCACTCTGTTGATTCGTTCCGCCGTGATAGTGTTCCGGCGAGGCGTACCCCGGCGAACCGAATTTTTGACTCGTGCGCGTGTATTGACCAGATTGAAAAATTTTTGCAATCCCGAAATCCACCAACACCGCTTGCCCGTTCGGTGTGATTTTGATGTTGTCGGGTTTGATGTCGCGGTGAATGATGCCTTGACTGTGCAAGTATGCCACCGCATTTAGAATCTGCTCGAACCACGCGCGCACTTGGGCTTCAGGCAGCGCGCCGCGTGTTTGGCGCAGCGTTTCCAAATCTTCTCCCTCGATATAATCCATCACGAGATATTGGGAACCGTTCGGCTCGATGAAATGGTCAATCACGCGCGGCAAATTCGGATGGCGCAACCGCGCGAGCAATTCCGCTTCCGCTTGAAATTGACGCGCGTCGCCGCCGGTGTTTTCTTTGAGCGCGACGTTTTGATTCAGGCGATGGTCAAAGGCAAGATATACCGCGCCCATGCCGCCTTGTCCGAGTAGGCGGAGGATTTGATAGCGGTTTTGAAGGATGGTGTTGATTGCTAACATAGTCCCTCTTTGTTATAGCATGGCTTGTGGTTCCGTTGGACCATAATCAAGAACGCAAATACAAATACATCGTGCCGGCGCTCGATACAATCAAGCCCACAGAAAAAACAAATCCTCCCGTTAACAATAATGCAGTTGGGTTGGTACTTTCTGTCAGTGCCGTGAGCAAGACACAGACTGCCGTAAGAAGAACAATGGATAGGAGCGAACCCAGAAATACGGCGAGAGGAAAGCGGCGCTGTGCCGTAATCTCAATCGCCACATTTATCTGCCCCCCATTACTTGTCACTTGAACGCTGCCCACACCCGACTCGCCTGCGCGCAACGCGGTGGGGTCAATACCAAAGGCGATTTGTGCCTGCGCGCCGCTGGGCAGGTTAAAGTTCGTTGTGGAAACGGGCTTGAGCCACCACGTTGTCGTCGTGGCGCTGCCAACCAAAATATCGCCGCCGCTATTTCGGATTTCAATTTGAGTGCGCGGTGACGGAACATTCAAACGGACGTGCAGCCGTTTCTCTGTGACGTAAAGGATTGGCACATGCACGACACGGAACGAAATTGGCAGGGGTGCGGGCGGCGGAACTGCGTTAGACACAATTTCGAGAACTGTTGTGTGCGGTTGTCCTGCCTGATTGCCGCTCAAGTTTTGCGTTGCGACACGCACACGGATTGCGCGTGCCTGGCGCGGCAAGAGAACCAATTCGCGCGGTTCAATTTCAATTCCCGTCGCCGTGAGCATCGCGCACAATACGCCATCCGTAGGATTTGTCAGCGTCAAGGTTGTTTGCGCGGTTTCACCTTTGTTAATCGAACCAAAATCAAGGCGTGTTTGGGAAAAGGAGATGGTCGGCGGCGTTAAACTGGGCTGTGCCAAATACAACAACTCTGCCAAACCGCGTTCCCCCTGCGGTTTCAACTGCGCGGCGCGCGTTCCCAAATCCGCGCGCTGCCACTTTTGAAACCAGCGTTCGATATCGCCATTTTGAAAATGATAGAGTGCGTCATTCCAATTCGTCAACGCGCTGTTTGCCAATTCAGGAACGCGGCGCACAATGGCGCCTGAACGAAAACGCAAAGGCGGCACTTGGACATAATTCACAGTCGCGGACGATTTGGCGAAACGTCCCTCTAACAAAATTTCGGCGCGCTGCGCCAGCGTTGTTGGCTGCGGCTTGAACTGCACAAGCAATGCGGTTGTGAAGGTCGGCGCTTTACATTCAAACAAGGTTGCGGTAGAGGTCATGCCGCCGGGACGTATTTGGATGGTCCCGTTCACGTAACGCCCATTGCTTTTTGCGGTCAACGAGACGCTAATCTCCGCGCCCTCGACAATCGTGATGATTTGATTCGCTGGCGAGACCGTCAACGTCGCGGCCGTGCGCGTCGGGTCCATCGCGCGCAACAATTCTTCTAGCGCTTGATCCGGATCCACCGATTTTTTGCGGCGATTGACATCGGTGCGAATCTGACGCGCTTGGATATGCAAATCCAAACGCCCAATTTTTTTCAACCAATCTTCGACATGTCGCTGCTTGAGATATTGCAACGCGATGTCCCAATGTTTGTCACACAACTGAACAAAATCTTGGAGCGTGTAGGCGAGGTCATTTTGGGGAAAAACCAATGGCTCGACATTCGCCAAAATTTCCAATTGTTTATGCGCGGCAGTGGCGGTTGGACGTTTGCTCACATCCACATTGAGCATAAAAGTAACGAGCTGTGCGAGCGGCGGTGAAATCGTTGGCACGAGCGTTTGCAGCGGGTCGAAACCTTTGTGTTGCGGGTCACGCGGGTCGCGATTTGTGAGGAGGTGATGCATCGTCGCGCCGAGCGCGTACAGATCCGAGCGCGGTTCGGTCAGCCCCGTCACTTGTTCCGGTGGCGCGTATCCTTGCGTTCCCCACAACTGCGAGTCTTTGCTCACAAACGCGCCGCTAAATTTTTTCGCGCGCGCAATGCCAAAATCTACGAGATGCACATGACCGCGCGCGTCCACAATCAAGTTCGCGGGTTTGACGTCGCGATGAATGACCGGCGGATTCTGTTGCCCGAGATACTCGAGAATTTCCGCCACCTGGAGCGCGTAACCAATCACTTCGCGTTCGGACATGGGCGCGCCAAGCGCTTGTAATCTTTTTTCCAAGTCTTGCCCTTCCACCCATTCCATCACGATATAGTACTTGTTTGCCTGCGGAAAAAATTCGGTGATGGTCGGAATGCGCTCGTGTTTCAATTGCGACAAGAGCTGCGCCTCCATCTGAAAATTTTTTTCCGCTTCGGGCTGGTCGGCAGGGTCGCTCGGCAGCAACATTTCTTTGACCACCCATTTACGCCCGAACAACGTCGTGTCTTCTGCCAAATAGACGGAACCCATTCCGCCTTTGCCCAAATGACTCACCAACTGATAGCGATCTTTCAAAACAGGGCCAAACCCCTGCGCGCTCGCAGTCGGCAATGATTTCCCACATTGCGCGCAAACTTTGGCGGTGGGACGATTTTGAGAATTACAGTGTGGACAAAGCATTTTGGAAATCGGAAATCGGAAATCGGAATTACACCATCGCACTATCCCACTATCTCACGATTGCACTATCGCACCAATTTGTTTCGCGCGCAAGGATTGTAAAACGCCCATGATGGATCTTTGGCGTTCCACTTGCAACATATCACGCAGTCCTTGACCATACACATCTTGGCGCTGCAACATCTGTGCCGCTTTTTTTTGCGCGCCAAGTTCTTGGAGCATCTTGTAAGCCACCCATTCGGCGAATCCTTCGCGTACGAGATTGTCTGTGAGCAGCGGCGCTTGTTCCCCTTGCCACGCGTGCGCGAATTCGTGCGCGACAACTTGGATCAACAAGATGCGCGGCAAATGTTCTTGCAAGTAAATGAATCGTTTGCGTCCTTGCCGCGCGAACAAACCCAACACGCGTTCCGCATCATGCCCATTTTCACTCGTCGTCGTACGCGCCAACTCGACAAGCCGCGCGTGGTCAACCAACATTAATTGCGGCTGCAGATTCAAACGCATGCCGAGCGAATGGTCAAGCGTGGCGATCACTTGGGCAAACAATTCATTCGCCTCGCGCGGATCAGCAATCGCGGTTTGATGACAGCGCGCACACAACACGCGCCCATCCGCAAGCGTCACGCCGTCGTCGCCCGCCGGCGCACTGCAAATGTCGCACGGCGCGAATTTTTGAAAACAGTGCGCGCAGTACGGGCCATCATTTCCATTCAGCAACAAGAAATCGCCTGCGATTTTTTTTCCGCAGAGTTTGCATTTCAATCCTTCGCGCAAACACTCGCGACAAATCCCCGCGCGCAGATGCTGCGCGGTCATCGGCGTTTGGCACACGAGACAGCGCGGCTTGTTCTGTTGACATTCCGCACAAATCGTCAAACCTTTGCCGTCGGGTTTGTGCTTGCGCTGGAACACGCGATAGGCGTTGGCGGCGACGGCGCGTCCGCAGAGGTTACAGTGTTTCATTGGCGAAATTTCACTGACAGAATCGTGCCCCATTTCTCATCAGATTATATGAATCATTCAACACTCCCCCACAAGAATCTCCCCTCTCCCTTTGGGAGAGAGCCTGTCCCGAGCTTGTCGAGGGAAGTCGGGGGTGAGGGGCTGCGGCGTCAACGGAAAGGAGGTCAAGCCAACCCAAACCCAATCTCACAATCACTTTCGTTCAAACTCTCGAACATCATCCCACAAGGAGGGATTCAAAATGCAGCGCTCCAAAATTCGTATCAACCCATGGCTCTTGATTTTCAGCGGCATGCTCATGCTGTTGATGGTCTTTTCAATGGTCGCAGCGGATAGCACTTTGGCGCAAGGCCCCCCCAAGACCAAGACACCTCCACGCGTTGAGTTCGGCAAAGGCGGCTCGGCAAATATACAGGGTCCGACTCTCGAGCCGACGTCTCCCCCGCCCGGAGATCCTCCTACCGAAACTCCCGTCCCGACGCTCGAACCAACGGTCGTGCCAACACCTTCCGGCGAACCAGCGCGTCCGGATCAATTGCCTCCAACGGGCGGCGCATTGAACGTCGAACCGTTGTGGTTGGTCTTGAGCGTGTTATCGGCGGCATCCATCGCAGCCGGCGTTGCGCTCCAGCGGCGCACGCGCTAGACGACAAATCAAATTGACCCTGTATCTCCAGTGCAGCTCATTTGCATAGTGACGAATTTATTCGTCAAGCTGGATCTTTGCGGGAAACGATTGAAATCGTTACTACCTGTGTAGCATGAGTTAGTCAGATGAGCTGCATTGATGCCTGCCTTGAATGAAGCTTCGTCCCGTTCTCGCCGCGCTGCTCGTGTTCTTTGGCGTATTTCTGGCCGTATTTGTCGGCTTGTCTTTTTTATTGAATTGGCGCGCGGGCGTATCCAAAATCGTGGATGCGCCAACCATAGAGCTCGCCGTCGCGCCGTCTCCAACTGTGACACTGACGGCAGCGCGCCCCCTTGACACTCCCACCGCTCCGCTCACAGAAACCTTCATCCCATTGGCGCTTCCAAGTTCAACCGTCGCTATCACTCGAGCCAACACCGCTGCGCCCACTCCATCACGCACGCCGACGGTCTCGCCCACCGCCACTTTGCCGTTGCCGACGATTACGCCGGCGCGCACGGGTCAGTTGTCCGCGCCGCAGCGCATCGTCATCGAAAAAATCAATGTAGACGCCAAAGTGGTTCCAATGCGCTGGAGCGCGTATGTGGCGAATGGACGCTGGCAGTCACAGTGGGACGTTCCCAAAAATGACGCGGGACACATCTATGATACGCCAAATCCCGGCGAACGCGGGAACGTCGTTCTGGCGGGACACAACAATCTGTATGCCGCGATTTTCAAAAAACTCTATACCCTCGAGCCCGGCGACGAAATCAAAATCTACAATTCCGCCCGCCAGGGATTCGTGTATCGTGTCGTTCAATCGTTCATCGTCGCCGAAGAAGGACAGTCCCTCGCCAAACGACTTGAAAACGCGCGGGTGATGGACCCAACCCAGGACGCGCGCGTGACCATTATCAGCTGTTGGCCCGAATGGTCGAATGAATATCGCGCGATTGTAATCGCGAAATTGGTTGGCGCGGTGAACTAGCTCTTTACGGCAGCCGTTCCACCCCAAAATCGTCGAACGTTGCTTTGAGCGCCCGGTTATCGAGCGCATATACTATCATCCCGATCTCTCCGCGCACAGCCCTGTCTGCTCGAATACGACCCAGATATTGGTCATTTAGATACAAGTCAACGGTTTCCCCACGGATTTCAGCGCGCAGGTGATTCGCCTGGGTGTTGGGTCGAATCGCGTTCGAGACGGTCCAATTTTGTAATGGCTTGAACACGCCTCCCTCCACAATCCAGACGCTCCACTTTTCCTCCATCGAGTTAATCACCCAGTACGAAAAATTGGCCTTATCTTGATAGCCAAAAATCAAGCCATAACCGGGCGAGCCATCGGCAGCGCGTCCGCTCACTTGCAGAATCGTATTGTCAAATTCCCCAAAGTTCCTAACAATTTGAATTTCGCCAGACTTGGGCGCATTCAATTCAATATGATAGGCGCCATCATTTCCATAATAGAATGCGGCGCTGCTGGTGTATTTGTCTGGCCAGCCGGTTGTGGGGTTGTCAAATTGGTCCAAAAATGCGACCAGTGTTTCCGTCGCCGTAGGCAATGCCGTATCCGTCGCCGTCGGGGGCAGCGGTGTGTTTGTCGGTATCGGGATTGGCGTGTTTGTGTTCGTCGGCACAACAGGAATCGCCGTGGGCTGGACGGGCGCAGCGGTTGGCTGCGGAACGGCTGTTGGAACGAACCTCGTCGGGATAGGCGGCTGTGTGGAGAATGGCGTGTTGGTGTCTTCGGCAATCCGCGTGGGCGCAGGGGGCGGGACCCCGGCGGGCATTTGCGAAAGGAGAAATGCGCCTGCCGCAATCACAAGCGCCGCGCCCAAAACGAACCATGCCCACATCGGGAACGCCGTTTTCTTTTGGGGCAGCGCGTAATTCAACTCCAGCGTTTGCCCGCTTGCCAGCATGACTTGGGGCTGAATCATTTGCCCGTCGTCGAGCTGCAAGCGATACGTCCCGGGCGAAACATTTTGAAACAGATACTCGCGCTGCGCGCCCAACGCCGCGACGCGCTGTGAGCCGCCGTCGGTTAGAAACACTCGCGCGCTCGCGGGCGCGTTGAGAATCCGCCCATAAATCGTGCCGGGGTTGACGGGCGGCGGCGCGGCGAGATGCGCCAGCCAATCTCGCACCTGGCGCGCCGATTGAACCCGCTGCTCCGGCTTGGACATCATACATTGCAGGATGAGCCGCTCTAGCTCGGGGCTTGTCAAGAGATTCAGCCGGCTGGGCGGCAATAACTCTGCGTTCTGCGACATCAAGGCGGGCGCTTCGGGCGGAACGTGACCGGTGCCGCAAAAGTACATGCTCGCGCCCAACGCGTAAATATCCGACCGCGCGTCGGTGCCCGTGCGTCCGTATTGTTCGATGGGCGAATAGCCCGCGGTGACGGCGGGCATTTGGGAACGCTGCCCCGCGACGAAAATTTTGGCGATCCCGAAATCCACCAGATACGCGCGCCCATCGGGGCGAATGCGAATGTTGGCGGGCTTGACGTCGCGATGAATGATGGGCGGCATTCTCGAATGTAAATAGTCGAGTGCGTGGGCAATCTGACCAAAATAACTAAAGAGTTGCACCAGCGGCAGCGGTCCATGCTGCTCGACCAGCGTTTCCAGGTCGTCGCCCTCGATATAGTCCATCACCAAGAACTTGCCCCAGCCGGGTTCTTCAAAACGGTCGGTCACGCGCGGCAAGCTAATATGTTCCAGCCCGGCAAGGATTTCCGCTTCGGTCCAAAATGCCCGCTCGACCTCCGGCGCCGTGTCGAAATTGTGCTTGATGGCAACGGTGCGTAAAGGCAGGGTCAAATCCTGCGCGCGATAGACCGCCGCAAAGCCGCCTTGCTTGATGAAATTCAAGATTTTGTAGCGTCCGCGCAAAACGGCGCCGATGGAGAGATAGTTTGCCATGAGCTATTGTTCTTTACCTCACGAGTACATATTCCCACGTTTCATTCGTAATATCGCAGCTGCCGTTCCCGCCAGACCATCCGCCAGATAAAAGAATCGTGTCGCGGCGAGAATCAGCTGCAAACGTTCTTCCAGCGTCTCGCCTTCGACATACTCCATCGCCAAATAATAGCGTCCACCCTCACTAAAAAAATCTGTCACCTTGGGCAGCATGGGATGGCTCAGGCGCGCCAAGACACTCGCTTCAAATTGGAACTGCACGGCGTTCTGCTGGCACTGTACGGGCGAAATGGATGGGTCAGCAAACATTTCCTTGAGCGCGCAAGGCACGTTCCCCAAATGCAGTTGCTCCGCCAAATAGACCGCGCCAAAACCGCCGCGTCCAATTAAACCCGTCACGCGATATTTGTTTTGTAAAAATAAGGGCGCGGCACACTGCGCGCAAAAGTGCGCGGTTGGACGGTTCGTTTACCCGCAGTGAAAACACACCATAGTTTATCTCCCTACTTGAAAAGAGAACTGGTACGGCGCGTTCCTGTCATCGGTTATGGCTTTGCCGCGATAGAGCGCGGTGGCGATGAAACTGCCCGCGCCCAAGTCTAAACTTTGTGTGACAATTTTCTTGGTTTGACCCAAGCCGATAGAGCCGGTATCCAACGCGTTCAAATTCCATACATACGCCGCACCCACGGCGCGGGTTTGAACGGTGAATTCACTCAACAAAAAGTCCGTGTCGGTGTTGTTTGTCAGATTCAGTTCAAATGCAAAACGCGTTTTGGGCGGGATCTTGCCATTGCGTTGAATGATGATGCCGTTCTGTTGACGCAGCAGCCAATTTTGCAGAACGACGCCGCGTGGCGGAATTGGGGTTAGAGTCGGGGGGGCAAGTGCGCGGGCTAAGGTGGGCGGGATGCGTGTCAATGTTGAAAAGGGAATTGGACGCGTGCGCGTAAACGTTGGCTCTGCGCGGGCAGTCAAAAAAACGGTTGGCACAGAGCCAGATTGGGCAGCGAGGTGAGTGGGCGCGGCGGCAGGAACTGATGTTGATAGAGGCGGGAGCGCGGAATTGCTGCGCGATGAAAGGAAAAACAAAATCGCAATGCCAACGAGCGCAACAAGTCCAAAAGGAATCCATGGAAGCCCCGAACGTTGGCGCGGCAGTGGGCGCGTGATACTCGGCGCGAGGACGGGCGTTGCAACTAAAACTGGGGATGTTACAACAGGCGCGGGCGGTGGGGGCGGCGGCGCAAGCGCGCGTTGAAATTGTTCCGCCGTTTGAAAACGGTCCGCTGGTTCGCGCGCCATCGCCTTGAAAAGCGCGTCCGAAAGCCACGCGGGGATGTTTGGATTGTGTTCTGATGGCGTGACGAGTTTTTCATTCGCGCGGTCGGGCGCTTCGGGCGGGAGTTGATTCGTGACTAGCTGATACGCGGTGATGCCGAGCGCGTAAATGTCACTGCGCGCATCGGTGCCTTTGCCGTATTGTTCCCATGGGGAATAGGGCGGCGAAACGGCGCGCGCGGCGACTTGCGTGCGCGCGCCCGGATGCGCGACTTTGGCGATGCCAAAATCCACCAACTTGAGTGAACCATCATTCGTTAGCAAGATATTGCGCGGATTGAGGTCGCGGTGAATCACGGGGTTTGGTTTTTGCGTGTGCAGATAGGTCAAAATTTCGCAGAGGGTTGCAAGCCATTTCATCACTTGATCACTCTCGAACGGTTTGCCGCGTTCTTGCAAAAGCGTTTCCAGATTCTTGCCTTCTATCAAATCCATCACGAGATATTGGCGCTTGGTGCGGCTCTCGACAAAAAAATCGCGCACTTGCGGAATGGCGGGGTGTTCGAGTTTGGAAAGGATTGCCGCCTCGACGCGAAATTGTTCTTCGGCTTCGCGGAGTTCGAGCGTCCCCGCTTTTTTCTCTGGCAAAATTTCTTTGATAGCGCACAGCGTCTGCAATTCTAAATGTTCCGCGCGATACACCGCGCCGTACCCGCCGCGCCCCAACAATGCTGTAATGCGATAACGTTCTTGGAGCAAAAGCGGCGCGCGACAACTCGCGCAGTAATGCGCGTTCGGGCGGTTGAGGTGAGAGCAGATGGCACAGGTCATAATTTCCAAAAAATTTTTTTCTTGGGGGGCTATGCCCCCCAAGCCCCAAATACAGAACCCAGAATTCCAGCAACCAGCGCCCAGAACAAGGAGAACTACTGGGCGCAGCGAAGCCCGTCAACGTAGCCGCGACCGACGGGATCATTCCCACTGCGATCAGCCGCACGCACGACGGACGCAGCAAGGTACCAAGAACCACCGCGCAACACGCGATTCTCTCCCGAACTCGATCCCTGAGGATTGGCGCGTGGCGAACTGCTATAGTAATTCCCATCGTACCAATCATTCACCCATTCCCACACATTTCCCGCCATGTCCAGTGCGCCGTAGGGACTCGCGCCATCGGGATAGCTGCCTACGGGCGCGGTATCGCCATAACCGTCGTCAGCAATTGTATCGGATGGTCCAGTGGGATCATTTTTGTCTGAAAAATTTAATCGCCTAGTCGTTCGCACATCCCACGCATTGCCCCACGGATAAATTCTGCCGTCCGTTCCCCGCGCTGCCTTTTCCCATTCCGCCTCCGTCGGCAAACGTCGCCCCGCCCACGCGCAGTAATCGCGCGCGTCGTTCCATGAAACGTAAATGACGGGATAATCGTCATACTGCGCGTTGCCGTAATACGAATCGTGCATGTACAATTTCGTTGGGTTTGGCGGTGAACATTCTCCCGCGTCCACGCAGCGCTCGTATTGCGCGTTCGTTACTTCATGCTGGTCTATCCAAAACGCGTCGAGATAAACCGTGTGCTGCGGTTTTTCGTTGCTGTTCGCAGCGGCGTCATTGTCCATGCTCCCCATGAGAAATTCGCCCTCTGGCACATACACCATCTCTGCGCCGTCAATCGGCGAAATTTGTGTCGAGCCGATGCCCAACGTTGGCGTGGGCGTTGGTGTGAACGTTGGCGTAATGGGCAGCGGGGTCGCGGTCACAATGACGGTCCGCAAGGCGATAACCGTTTGTGGCACAAGGACTGTTTGTTCCACCACAATAGGGATTGGCGGCAGAGACGCGGGATTCGTGAGCCGTCCGATGAACACGCCGAATAACGCGGCAGCCACAATCACCGCGCCAAGGAATGCCCAAAGCCATGTGGGAATCGCGCGCGTCGTCGCAGGCGGAGGCAAGGGAGGGAGGAGCGCGGGCGCGGTATTGAGGGCTTGCTGAAATTCTTGGACGCTGGCATAACGCTGCGCGCCGTTCAATGCCATCGCCTTGTGAATCGCGCTTTCAACGTTGGGCGTGACAGTGGGGTTTATTGTTTCGCCCTGCGAAACGAGCGCGAGCGGTGGAATCATTTTTCCGTACGCGCGTTCCGTCGCGGCGGGCGGGTCTTGCGCGCTCAACAGATAATAGAGCGTCGCGCCAAGCGAATACACATCGCTGCGCGCATCGGTGCCGCCGCTGTATTGTTCGGGCGGCGCGTAACCGGGCGAACCAAAACGCACGCCCGGCGCGGTTTGCTGTCCGCTTGCCATCTGTTTCGCAATCCCAAAATCTACGAGCATCGCTTTCGGCTCTGCCGTGACGATGATATTTTGCGGCTTGAGGTCGCGGTGAATCAACGGCGGATTTTGATGATGCAAATAATTCACCGCGTCGAAAATTTGATTCATCCGTTCGAGCGCGCTCTGTTGCAAAAACGCGCCGTGCTGTTTGACCGCATCCTCCAGATTTTGCCCCTCGATGTAATCCATCACCAAGTACTGCAAACCATTCGCCTCGATGAAATGGTCGAGGACGCGCGGCAGGTTCGGATGATTCAGCGCGGCGAGCAAATGGGCTTCGCGCTGAAACATTTGCGGGTCGCCGCCGCGATTTTCTTTGACGATGACAATTTTGTTGCCGAGATGGCGCGCGTAGGCGCGGTACACATCGCCCATCCCGCCACCGCCGAGATGGTCAATGATTTGATAACGATTTTGGAGAAGAGCGCCGGGAGTTAGCATGGTAGATTCAGATATCTATCGAGCTCTTGACTTGGGAAAATGAATCGGAATTCTCAAGTTCGCAACAACGTGCCAGTGTCATTCCAAGGTTGGCGCAGGATGCTATGGCGAGTATTTTCCGCTGGGCGGCACGCTGACGGTGAGTTTGGAAAAACTAATCGTTTCACCCGGCGCGGAGATGACAAAATATAGTTCAATTTCCGTCGGATACCCTCGCGGGAACAACGAGAAACTCAAGTCCTTGCGCCACAATTCAGTGTGGGCAGGGTTATACACAATGACGCGCGTGCCGTTGTTTTCGACGCGCACGAAAAAGTTGCCGGGGTTCATCGAGAAATTTTGGCTGGGTATGTTCGACGAGTTGCCGTCCCAGAAATTGACATCGACGTTTTTGCCATTGCGTCCGACGCCCAGCAGTACTTTGGTCCACCAATCCGATGAGGTATTCTCCCGCCCCAGAAACCACAACCCATGTTCTTTGGCATTCGAATTCATTCCGATTTCAAATTCGATGGGACTGTTTTCGGGAATCACGCGCGGAAAGGGAACGCGTTTGCCTGAAATGATGGCATCCGGATTATCAAAGCCCAGAGTATGCAAGAGGTCGCTCTTGACCGCCCAAGGCGCCTGGTTCAGATTCAATTCGCGCACGTTCGACGGCAATGCATCCAGCGCGGCGATTGGAACATAACCGCTGATGTTCTTGCTGTTCACCATTGCGTTCACTCGCGCGAAATCGCCAAACCTGCCGTTCGGATTCACGCGTTGGTTCTGGGACAATTCGGCAAGGATTGGAAATTCGTGGTTGGATGGCCCCGCATACAAATTTGCTTTGGGGATAACAACGCGCGCCTGCGGTATCGCCGTCGCGGTGAAGGTCGGCGTATGGGTCGAGCGCGGCGTCGAAGTCGGACCAATACAGGTGAACACGCGCACTGCGCTTCCCCACGGCGCGGTGGAACCCATCGTAGGGTCTTGACGCGATATCATCAAATTGTCGCAGCTCGCGGTTTCTTGTTGGACTTGGTCTATACCAAATCCGGCTTGACGCAAAATGCTTGCCGCATTCTCTACCGGTAGTCCGATGACAATTGGAACAGCCACTTGTGTATGTGGGGTTGCGGTTGGCAACACTATCGTCGGTGTAATCTGGGTGACGCTGGGCAACACTATCGCCGGCGTAATTTGGGTGACGCTGGGGGTTGCGGAAGACGGCAGCGTCGTTGCTTGCGCCGCGGCGATTGGCACAGGGCTTGGCTGCGTCAACACTGCCGATTGCGCCTGCGTCCACGCAAAAATGGCGATGCTCAAGAGCGCTAAAATAATAATCCCAATTCCAAAGCTAATCATTTTTCGCGCGACTATGTTTGGTGTTCCTGTAGTTGTTGCAGCGTTCGCCGCGCTTGAATCTGCCACTTGACTCGTTTGTTGAATCAAGACCGTCCGCGTGGATTCGGACAATGCTTGTTTCATTTCCGTCGCGCTCTGGTAACGGTCGGACTGACGCTCTGCTATCGCTTTGAGAATGACCGCTTGGACATTCTGCGCAAGTAACGGATTCCATTGACGCGGTGGAATCACTTGTTCGTTCAGGCGGTCAGGCGCATCGGGAGGCAAATGATTGGTGAGCAATTCATACAGCGTGACACCCAACGCGTACAAATCGCTGCGCGCATCGGTGCCTTTGCCATATTGCTCGAACGGCGCATACGGCGCTGACACGGCGCGCGCCGCTGTTCCAGTTCCGCTACCCGTTTGCAACAGCTTGGCAATTCCAAAATCCAATAGTTTCAATTTCCCATCAGGTGTAATTTTGATATTGCTCGGCTTGATGTCGCGATGGATGATGGGCGGCTGCTGCGTATGCAAATACGTCAGCGTATCGCACAACACCTTTGCCCATTCCACAACTTCCGCTTCACGCAAAGGAGTGCCAATGCGGCGGAGACGTTCTTCCAAAGTCTCGCCTTCGACATATTCCATGACGAGATAATAACGCCCGCCCTCTTGAAAAAAATCCGTGACTTTGGGGAGCGCCGCGTCGCTCAGGCGCGCCAGAATCCGCGCCTCGAACAGAAACTGCTGCGCCGCGCGTTCGAGCTCCTCCGGCGCGGCATTCGCGTCAGGCAAAAGTTCTTTGACAGCATACGGCACGCCGAGGTTGATTTGATCAGCGAGATAGACCGCGCCATAGCCGCCGCGCCCCAGCAAGCGGACGGTGCGATATTTGTTTTGCAAAAAAAGCGGCGCGCGGCAATTCGCGCAAAAGTGCGCGCCAGCGCGATTGCTTGATTGACAGTTGGGACAATTCATAGTTCGCGATACGCCATCCGCCATCCGCTATTGTTGAAACACAAAAGTCGTATCGCCGAGCGTGACTTGGAAATTATTCTTGAGCATGTTGGAACCTTGCACCTGACGTTGATTCACCATGACGCCCATGCCGTTGCTGACATCGTGCAAAATGTAGCGTCCATTCTCGATGCGAATCTCGGCGTGATACGCGGCGACGCGCGGAGACGGTATCACAAGGTCATTCCCCATCGCGCTGCCGACGCGCGTCACGGAACGCGATAATTCGACGCGCAGCAGCGGATTCGAGACGCCGATGAGCCATACACCGGCTTGGACATTGGGCGCGGCTTGAAACGTTGGCGCGGGCATAGAAGGCATTGGCGCAGAGTGCATCAACATTTGATCTGGAACAACATTCGTCGGCGCGGGGAATGGATTGAAGGAGGACGCACTCGGCGCAGGTGTCGGCATCGGCAGAGGCGCATTCGATGGCGCTTGGATGCCTTGCACATGAAAAACCAAGCCGCCAGAGACGCTCGCGACGGCATTGTAAATGACCGTGTAAAGCCAAACGACGAGCGCGTACACGACCGCCGCAAATAACACGTACACCAATAGCCACAACAATACACTGCCTATCTCTGGCAGCGGCAAGACGGGTTGTGGATTAAAGGGCGACGGCGCGAACAAAGGATTGGAACGTAATATAGAGAGCGCCCAAAGATAAAATAAAAGCAAAAACGTTGCGCCAATGAGCGCGAGCATTGCGCCCAGCACAAAGCCAAACTTGAGCGCCGTGCGAAGGTCAATGCGTTGAAGGGTGATGCGTTGGGACATGAGATTTGCTCCTTATTCTAAAAATTTTTTCTGAACGGCGGGCGCAGTCCGCCGTTCAGAAATCAGAACACAGAAATCAGAAATCCAGAACCAGAGGGAACTACTGGGCACAACGAAAACCGACATTGACGAAACGACTGCCGGGCGCGCCGTAATCGCGGAGCGCCGCACGGACGCCGCCTTGATTGCTGTAGAACGACCCGCCCCGCAGCACGCGAGATTGTCCCGATGAAGGACCTTGCGGATTCTTGAAAGGCGAACTCGCATAATAGTTCCCAGCGTACCAATCCTTCACCCACTCCCATACATTTCCCGCCATGTCCCCGACGCCATAAAAGCTATCCCCCTGCGGCGAATACTTCCCAATCGGGGTCGTGGCGTAAATACCAGATTCACTGCTATTGCATTTCTGCGAATCGAATCCATCCCCCCAGGGATAAACGCGTTTGCTTTTGTTGGCGTCATTCCATCCTGCCGCTTTTTCCCATTCCGCTTCGGTGGGCAAACGGCCGCCTGCCCATTGACAATACGCTGCCGCGTCATCCCAATTCACGTACACGACAGGATGATTCTCTTGGCCGTTCGGAATGGCGATGGTTTTGTTAAACCATCCATGCTGCCAGTGCTCAGGCGCGGTGCGGTGTGTTGCATCCACAAATTTTTTGTATTCGACATTCGTCACAGGATAACGCGAGATATAAAAAGCATCCAGATAAACTTTATGAATTGGTTTCTCGTCGCTTTGGTCATTACTCCCCATCAGGAATTCGCCTGCGGGAATCAAAATCATTTCTTGCCCGGCTTTGTTCATAGTGCGCGCGGGCAGCGCAATACTTGGCGCGTGAGGAATGATGATTTGCGGCGCAGGTTGTTGCGCCGGAACTTGAGTGGGCTGCGGGCGCGCGGGCGGAACGGCCGAGGGGGGTGCGGTTTGTAAAGATGGCGCAATGCCGAATAATGCGCTGCGAAAGGCATTGACATCGGCAAATCGGTCGCTTTGAAAAACACCGAGCGCGGTGTTCAACGCATGCGACACATCCGCCGACACACGCGGATTGGCAAGCGCTGCGGCGCGCAGTGGGTCGGGTTTGATGGTGACGCGGTCCACCGCCGCGGGCGGCTCTTGGCCCGTCACCAAGCAGTATAGCGTGGCGCCCAAACTATAAATGTCGCTGCGCGCGTCCGTGTGCGCGCCTTGCATCGAACCGTATTGTTCAATCGGCGCATACGCGGGCGTACCTGCTTTCAGAGAACTCTGCGTCGTCCCCGTCCCTTGTTTCACCAAACCAAAATCCACCAATTTGATGAGACCCGTTGGCGTGATGCGGATATTGGCGGGTTTGATGTCGCGATGAAAAATCGGCGGCGTTTGCGTGTGCAGGTACGAGAGCGCATCACACAGCTGGAGCGCGTAACCGATGACCTGCGATTCCAAGAGTGGCTGTCCGGGCTGACCGTCCAACACCTCTTGCAAACTCTGCCCGGGTACAAACTCCATTGCGAGATACCCGTTCGCTTGCCACTCGAACATTTCAAAGTAGCGCGGCAGGTTGGGATGCTGCAAATTCTTTAGCGCCGCGAACTCGCGTTGAAAACTGCGGATGCTGTCGGGACTGAACGATTCTTTGAGCGCGGCATGTTGCCCGGTGCGCGTATCTTCCGCCTCATACACCGCGCCGAACCCGCCATGTCCAATCAAACGCACGATGCGATATGCATTGACGAGCGCGCCGGGGTCGAACAATTGCAGCGCGAAACGCAAGGGGCGTCCGCATTGCGCGCAAAATTGCGCGCCGTCTTTGTTATTTGCGCCGCAGCCGGTGCCGGTGCGTTGGTCAAGACAGATTAACATCCGAGTCCCCTTGCATTTTTCTATGCCGCAAAAATCAAATTCCCCTTGCGCGCGTTCTCGAAATCAGTGTAACGTTCGCGTATCAATGCGTGAACACCATGTATCAACTCGCTGCTGAATTTTCTTGCAAGCGCGTTTGAAAATTCAGGGTCTTGCCCGGCGACGGGTTCTTGCGCCGCCAACGTTTGCCACAAAGTTTTGCCCAACGTATAGAGAACATAATCGGGTGTGAGCGCGGGCATTGGTTGACCTTGTTCGAGGGCGCGATAAAATTCGGGCGGCGCGTAGGCGAGTTGGATTGGGACATGCTGGTCGGCGCGCGCCGCTTGATGCACAATCGAACCTGCGTCAATCAAACGGATGGGCGAACGTGTGTACACGGGAGCGAGCCGACTCGATTTGTCCATCCAACGGCGTCGTCGCCATTGTGGATTTTTGCGGCTGTTGTTTTCATTCGCCAGCATAATGTTCGCCGGTCGCAAATCGGTGTACAAAAATCCATCATGCGCGAGCTGCTCGAAAAAATCAAGCAACTCACGCGCAATCCATCTCACCCATTGTTCCACTTGTTCCGGTTTCGTTGAATCGTCACGATGCCAAAGCCCAATCCAATCGTCCAATGTATTACCCTCGATAAATTCCATTACCAAAAATGGGTCTTCGGGGTCAACGCTATTGTTCCACCATGAATCGTGTAATGGGCTGGACGCTTGAAAAAAATCAAAATACTCGGGCAAAATCGTGCCTGCAAATTTTTCCAACACGAACGTTTCCCATTCCAACATTCGGCGCGAATGTTGAATTATTTGCGGCGTGAGATACGCAGAACGATGATACTCGCGCAGAGGAATTTTTAGCAGCAAGGACTGATTGGGATAGAGTTCGTGTTCCACACGATACAAAATACCTTGTCCGCCAATCTCGATGAGGTCGAGAATGCGATACACCTCGCCAACTAACTCACCGCGCCAAGAGATGAGCTGCTGATAGAGACGCGCGCCGTCTTCAAAAGCAACTTCGAGTTTGCGTTGTAAAAGTGGTGAGTCCATTTTTACAACTAATGGAATGTTGCGCGTGTAATACCGCGCGGGTCCGTCCGAACCCACAACTGATCTTTCAGAGGCAGTTCTTCCAATCTCCCACCGCGCTGCAATACCTCAATCGCATTCGTCAGTGCGTTGATATGCTCTTCATCATATCCCTTGCGGACTGCAATATCGCGACGCGCCATCAGCGACTGCAATTGTTTTTGCGGACTGTCGCTGCGTAGAAATTCCAAGAAGGTAAAAACCTCATCCACTTCCGGGTCCATGCGCCGCGTGAGCGCTGCATCCGCGCTGCGTTCTACCAAAATTGTTTGCTGCTGCTTGAGCGCGCGGCCCTGATGTTCGTAGGTCAAGGTGATACGTCCAACTGTTTGGGTTGTCGGCGCGGCGGGCTGCAAACGAACTTCAAAACACCAACTATATTCTTTGCCTGCTTCCATCGCTTCAAACGCGGTGTCAAAGACGTTATTGGAATTTACGGCATTTCCCAAGAGCCGCGCGATGGGACTGTAACGAAACACGTCGCCCGGTTTAACTTGGGGGCTGAATGTAACTTGGAGGCGCGGATTCGTGGCAATGATATTTTGACTCGTCTGGGCAAAACGGCTAAAAGTGTTGCGAATATCAAATGTGCTTGTGGTGGGCGACGTGCTGACGGGTTTAAATGAACCGCCGCGCACGTTCGTCAACATGGACCTGAGCGGCTCATCGTGCCAGTCCACACCGAAACCATACGCATACACTTCAAGCGGGGATTTTTCAATTTGCTCGAATAATGGACCGCAAGACGCCAAATCATGAATTTGCCCATCGGTCAAGAGCAAAACGCGATGGACGATATTCGGACGCTGCATCTGCTGTGTGAGCTGCCAAGTTGTCTGCAATGCCTGTGCAAGATTTGTCGCACTGCCCGGGCTCTGCGAAATGCGCGAACGGTCAATCAGTCCGCCTGCGCCGCCAATTGGCTGATGCTTTATTTCTTGCACCAACTCTGCCGCGAGAATTTGGTCGCTCGCTTGCGCGAACACAATAATCGAGAGCAAATCGGAATCGGGCAGCGTGGTGACAAGGTGCTCGGTGGCTTGGAGCAGGGGCCAATATTTTTGTTGACTGACGTCCACACTGTCACGATTCAAGCGCATCGAACCGCTGACATCAAGCAACAAACAAAAGTGCGTTTGAACCGGTTGCTGTACGATCGTATCCGCCGAACGAATTTTGACGCGAAATTGTCCTAGCGGGTTACTGTCTTTATCCAAAATTGGATGCGCCCAATCCACCGCAATCGAAAACTTGGCGTTGACGGTTTCGAGCAGCTCTTTAAATTCACGCACGGAAGAGGGACGGTCCTGGACCAAGTGTCCCACCGCTGCCGCAATGGCAGATTCCATTTGAACACTCGCACGCGGATTCAACGTTCGGATCGGCGGGAAATTAAATGGAATAGGCGCGCGTCCCGTCATCAATTCATGCAGCGTCGCGCCGAGCGCATACACATCACTGCGCGGCTCGGCAAGGCCTTGATATTGTTCCAGGGGCGCATAGCCGGGCGTGCCAAGAATCGTTCCGGGCTGCGTTGCTTGAAAGTGCCGCGCGATTCCAAAATCAATCAGTTTGAGTTGTCCATCCGGCTGCAGCATGACATTTGCCGGTTTGAGGTCGCGGAAAATCACGGCGGGTTGGTATTCGTGGAGATAAATCAAAACGTCGCAGAGCTGAAGCGCCCAGTTGAGAACCATTTCTTCTTGAAGCGCTTGGCGCTGCTGCTGATTCAAGACCTGTTCCAAATTCGTTCCCTTGACAAAATCCATAACCAAATAGTGGCGATTACATTCGCTGAAATGATTCGAGACGCGCGGGATATGATTGCTTTGCAAGCGACTCAACAAGCTCGCCTCGCGTTCAAACCACTCGATAGCTTGTTGACGCTCTTGCGGATTTTTCTTGTCGAGCATTTCTTTGATGACAACTTCTTGATTGCCCAAACGTTGGTCTAACGCCAAATAGACCGCGCCCATGCCGCCTACAGAAATCAACCGCACGATAGGATACCGCTGGTCAAGCACAATCCCCGGCTTGAGCTGCCCCGTATTCACGTCCCACTTGGTCGGAGCGCCGCAACGCGCGCAGAAACAAACATGCTCGCGATTTGAATAATGGCAGTGTTCACAAATCTGCATTTCGTTTCACCTCATAAACAACACAATCCTCTACCTCACCGTAATCGTCAGCAACGTCGAGCCAATCTGAATGTGGTCGCCATTCTTCAAGGGCTGGGTCATTACGCGTAGATTGTTCACAGCCGTCGCTGCATTCGCATTGAGCGAGTGCAAAACAAATTTGCCACCCTCTTGGCGGATTTCGACATGTTCGGGCAGCAAATGCGGATCATCCGCAATGACCCAATCGTTGCGTCCGCTGCTGCCGATGGTGACGCGCGGCTTGTCAATCTTGAATTCGCGCCCCTCGAAACGTCCGCCCGAAATGATTTTCAATTCCGCTTGCTTGACGATTTCTTGCGCCAACGCGATAAAGAGGCCAACGCACGCGCCAAGCACGACAAAGCCGATGGCGCGTCCCGTCAGCGAAAAATCAATCAGCGTTGTCAAGGCAACCAGCGCGAGTCCGCCCAAGATGCCGCCAATGAATCCGCCGACGCTGCTCGCCGCCGTTTTGCGCGCGGACCAGGTGGCGATGCCCGGCGCGATGCCGACGCCCAATCCAAACAACGCCCAGCCCGCCACGCGCGAGATTTGGGCGAGGTCGCCTTGCACAGGCAAATTTTGAAACATGGCTTCGGCGAACAAGAGCCCAAGCATCCCGCCAAGCAAACCCGCGCCGATGCCAATTCCCGCGCCGACCAACGTTGGCGACAGTTTGGCGGAATTGTTCCATTTTTCCAAGCCCGAAATCAACATGCCTGCCAGCAAACCGACGAGCGCGCCGGTGATGGCGGCAGAAACATAGATGGCAGTGGTGATGCCGCCGCTCAACAGCGTATCAAGCCGCGCGCGCCCGACGAGCAGATCGAGAATGACCCATGCGACGAGCCCCGCCCAGCCGCCGAGTAATGCGCTCAAGAGAATTTTGACGATTCGGTTCATAGTGTCTCCATCACTTTTTCGTTATGGACATGTTGGCTGCGTCACGGTCGTCGCGCACGGCGTTGGCGTGATGGTCGGCGTGCGCGTGAGGGTTGGTGGACGCGTGAGCGTCGGTGTGCGCGTCAACGTGGGCGTACGCGTCGGCAGATTTTTGACTGTCGTTGTAAGCGTTTGCGATGGCGTATCGCCGGGCAAGAGCGTTACAGTAAGAACAGCATCCGTGATTTCTTGATTCGCGCGCAAACGCCAAGATACTTGAGTAAAGGACAAACCTGCTTGGGTGATTGGTTGCTCGGGCGTCCCGTCCATAAATTCAAATTCTGGTGGCGCATCAAGGCGTAGAGATTGTCCCTCTTTGGGATTTTGCACGAGCGCTGTGACATAGAATTGTTCACCAACATTGTACTGCGGTTTAATGGTATCCAGGCGTAAGTCGCTTCCGGGAATCGGGCGCGCATATTCGCCCAAGCCATAGTACATGATCCACGCGCGCGTTTCGCCAGCGGCAAGTGGCTGCGCGTTCCAAAAGAGCCCGACTGCGCTATCGAGTTTTTTGTCGTGTCCGCCCTTACCTTGGCATTGAAAAAAGTCATTGCCGAATCCACCGACTTGATCGAAATAATCCCACGCCCAATCTGCGCGGCACCATGAGGAGAGCAAAAGTCGGTCAGGGCGTGTGGCGTCTTCATTATCGAGCGTAAATTGAACAATAACGTCGGTATCTTGAATGTTCGGATGATTGGGATCACGCGGTTCAAAAACGGTTAACGAAGGAGGCACCGCCGCGCCGCGCAAATCAAGAGGGCTTGTTACCACGCCCGCCTGCCCCGGCACCACAAACGGGACGCCGTCATCATTTCCAATCAGTGTATCGAGCATTAGGCGCAAACCCACTTCATGTGGAACGTTGTCCAGATTTTCGGCAGAGAACTCGATACGATAGAGTCCAAGGCGATTGTTATTTGGGTTCACTACGACACTGATTTTTTCGGAAAATACGATTTGTTGATACTGCCATGCCGCTTCCATCCCGGTCCCCTCTGCGTTGAGATGCGGCGGCTGAATCCATATTCCATCCGTGTCGCCAAAATTAGGCGTCGCGCCATCCACCCATACGCGAATGCTATTTGTTCTCCCGTCTGCAAGATTATTTGTGCCTTCTGCGCGATAGGTCAAGGGCTTGTTGTTGTCGGATTCCAAATTTGGGTCGCCAACGGTCGTTTTGAATCCAAATAACCCATCATTGCGAAAATCCATTGCCACAATTGGAAACGATGGATTCGGCGGAGGAATCGGCGTTGGCGCAGGAGTTGGCGCCAGCGTAGGCGTCGGCGGAATGGTTGGCGTCAATGTCGGCGGCTCTGGCGTTTCGGTTGGTTCAGGCGTCTCGGTATCTTCAGGCGTTTCAGTTAGAATTACAGCGACAGCCGTTGGCGTGGGTAAACCGCTTTCATACCGATACACACCAAACAAACTCGCGCACAAGCCCAAAGCAAGTATCCCTAAAATAATCGGCGGAATGATTGCAAACCAGCGAAACCCTGTTTTTCGCGGCTGCGTTGGTGGCAGGTACACCGTTCGGTTTCCGCCGGCAAGAGGCGGCGGAGGAATGTCAGCAGGCGGTGGCACAACGGGAGGACGATTAATGATTGGCGGTGGCGCGGCGGACTGCGGCGTGACTGGCGTTTGTGGCGGCGCGACTGGAGTTTGTGGCGGCGCGACTGGAGTTTGTGGCGGCGCGGCGGATTGGGTCAACGGCGCGCGACATTTGCTGCAAAAACGCGCGCCGCTGCGATTTTGCGTGCCGCAGTTGGGACACGGAATCGTCGGCTGTGTCGGCGCGGCAGTGTGCGTCGGCGCCGCGGCGGGAGGCGCAGCTTTCGGCGTGGTGATTGGGTCTGTGGCCGAGGCAAGCGTCAAGCCACAACTTTTGCAAAAACGCGCGTTGGGTTGATTGACGGTTCCACAGCGGGGGCAAGGTGCAGACATGTTGACCTCACATTGTTTTCATTGCTTGCAACGTGTGAATCGTTAAGGCGTTGGTACGCGTCGAAACACACCAAATTGTTTTTGGAGCCGTTTTTTGAAACGTTCTCCCCATGTTGGCTCGTCTCGAGCTTTGAGCGCCGCCAACGTCAAACCGAAAAATGAGCCGGTAAATAATACAAGCACAAACCAGCGCGAGAACAAGTGTCCTGCTTGATGCTTGTACTCGATATTCAATTCGCCCAGGTCTTTTGGATTCGGTTTTCCGCGTTTGGCATCTTTGGGAGGCGGAAACATACAGGGTAGGTCAGCGCTAGCGAGCTGTGCGGGGGGCGACATGGGCGGGCAGCCGTTCACGTCGGGTTTCGGCAAACGGCTCTTTTCCGTCCGCAGAGTTGGCAGGTCCGCGGTCGAGCCGAGCGCATCAATCGTCCAGTGCGTGAGAGTTATCGCCGAAAACGTTTTTGCCGAACCTTCGAGCGGAAAAATGACGCCCGCAAACATGATTTGGATAAAGAGAACGAGGAGAATGATATAGATGACCATGTTTTCCGTACTCGCCGCCGCGCTGATAAATAATCCGAGCGCAATGCTCGCCGTTGTGGCAAGAACCAACGTCACATACATTTCGAACCACGCCGGAAAGAGCGCGCCATTATCGGGAAGTGGAACATGCAGCGCGACAATACCCAAAAAGAGCGCGGCTTGCACAAGCGCAAACAGGCACAACACAAAAACTTTGGATAAAACATAGGACGCGAGCGCGAGATTGACCATGCGTTCGCGTTTGAAAATCGCTTGCTCGCGCACAATTTCGTACGCGGCAGCAAAAATGCCGAGCAAAACCGCCGCAAGCGCCATGATAAACAAAAGTGTTTGCGCGTCCCACGCTGGCGTATAGCGCGCGTCATCCGCGATTTCATCTACCCGCGAACCGAGGAGCACGTCAGGTTGAACGATTTGCCAAATCAAAAATCCGATGATGGGCAGAACTGCCAACAGGATAAAAAGCGTCAATTTGTCGCGCGCAATCAAATCAAATTGGCGGCGCGTGAGAATCCACCACTGTTTCCAGAACGACGGTTTGGGACGCGCCGGAGGCGGTGGCGCAACGGCGGGACGTTGTGATGGAGATACCTTGACATATTTTTTATAGTACTGGGGTTGTTTGAATTTGCTCTCCCATTTTTGCGCGATGCCATCCAGATTTTTGGGGTCAGCTGCGAGTGCTTGATAAATATCCGCAAAATCTTGATGCCCAAAAAATTGTTTTGCCTCATCCGGAGTTCCAAAAAAGACGAGCCGCCCTTTCGCCATAAAAGCGACGTAATCGCACAAGGTGATATTTTGCGTTGCGTGCGTGACCAAGATAACCGTCTTGCCAGAATCGGCGAGCTCACGCATCTGTTTCATCATTTTCTTTTCGAGCCCGGGGTCAAGTCCTGATGTTGGTTCATCGAGAAAAAACAATCCGGGTTCCGCCAGTAATTCGACAGCGATGCTGGCGCGTTTCCGCTGCCCACCGCTCAATTTCGAAATCGGATTCCCTTGACGCTCTTGGAGTTCAACAACATTCAACACCTGGTCAATGCGCGCTTCAATATCCGTGTTGGGCGGCAAACGCATTTCCGCCGCGTAGCGCAGTGCGCGCCGCACCGGCATATTTTTGTGCAAGATGTCGTCTTGAGGAACGTAGCCGATGCGCGCGCGAAAGGTGTCGTATTGTTCGTACAAATTATTGCCATTGACCCAAACTGTGCCTTGGGCGCGTTTGAATCCAGACAGCGCGTTCAACAAGGTTGATTTTCCCGCGCCGCTCGCGCCGACGAGACAGACGAATTTTCCCGGTTCGATGGTGAGCGAGACGTGATTCAAAATTAATTCGCGGTCGCCGCGCACTTGCAAATCCTCTCCATCGAGGCGCATTCCCAACGCGATAGAAGAAGACAATCCGCGACGATCATAGCGAAATTGATACGAGCCAATTTGGATGAGGTCATTGGGATGCAGCGCATACGGCTTGCGCGGCGTGAGGCGGATGCCGTTGACATAGGTGCCGTTTCTGGAATCAACATCGGTAAGAAAATGTTGTTGACCTTGTTGCTGCACCGTCGCATGATGCCCCGAGACAAAAGTGTCATTCAGAACGAGGTCATTTGTTTGTCCGCTCCCAATCGTTGTGGTTGGTTTTTGCAGACGCAGAGCAATCGGCGCGCGGAGTTGCCCACCGCCGCTCGATTGAAAACTCAATCCCGTTGAATTGCCAAAAGCATCGCCGATCCGAATCGTATCACCCGATTGAAGCAGAATTTGGTCGGGAATGTGCTGCCCATTAACCGTCGTCGGATTGGTCTTGCTCTTGTGAATCAGCCGATACGTTGCGCCAACTTGCTCCAAATGGATATGTTCACCGCTGACATACGGGTCGGGAATCACAATATCATTTTTGGGATCGCGTCCGATTTTGACGAGTGGCTTGGACAGAAAGAATTCGGTCGGCGATTGACCCGCGATTTGCACAATGATTTTTGCGCTTGGCTGCATTACTCCTGTATGATGCAAAGGGGTTCGGCAATGTGGGCAATAATTTGCCTTCTGGTTGCTGATTGGTTTTTGGCACAGCGGATTGGGACATTGCATAGATAGGAAACCTTTTCCAAAATATACAAACGCCAAGAGCTGTGACATGAACGGCGATTCATGACACAGCTCTTTTCATTCCAGAACGTGTCGCGTTTTATTGCGCGTAAAAATTCAGCACAAGTTTGCCGAGCCGCAATTGGTCGCCGCTGTTGAGTTCCGTTCGCGTGTTAGGTGTGAGACGATTGGTGCCAATCCACGAGCCATTGCTGCTTTCCAAATCTTCGGCAAAGTATTGATTGCCGGCAAAAGTGATTCGCAAGTGTTTGCGCGAGACCCCGGCTTCATCACCGCCGTGTGCCGTCAAATCCACTTGAGGAAAATGATTGACTGTCGGATCTACTCGCCCGATGAGAATGTCTTGATAGCCGCTCAAATCAAAATTCATCCCGTTCGAGACGACGACGATGCGCGGATGTCCCGTTGGAGCTGGTTGCGACGCGGGCGTCGGAATAATCATTTGAGAAGGAGCCGCCGGCGGAACCGATTGAGATACGGGTGTGGCGGGTGGCGGCGGCGGTGGCACGGCTGGCGGTTGAGGCAATGGCGCAGGCACGCTCGGTGTTGGCGCAGCAAGTGGCGAGCCGCAATTTTCACAAAACGCGCTGCCTACTTCGTTCTCGTTACCGCAAAATGTGCATTTGATTTTGTCGCTCGCACTTGGCGGCGGCATGGCAGACGGAGGAGGGGCTGGTGGATTTGCGGGAAGTGTCGAAGCCACCGCCGGGACAATCGGCGCCGGCGTGGGAGGAACATCCACGTCCTGAGTCGGCGGTGGCGGTGGCGTCGGTACAGCAGGAGGCGCGGAAGGAGTAGGGGGTGGGGCGGACGAGACAGGCGCGGCAGAACTCGCAATGTTGGCGAGCGATGAGCCGCAGTTATCACAAAATGCAGAACCTTCAATGTTTTCGGCTTGACATTGTGGACAAATCATGTGACCTCCGGTGTTGATCGAGTGCGATGGTGCGTTAGTGCGATGGTTATCAGTGAGTAATAATAGGTGAGTTTTTGCGATATGCGATTTGCTTCCTCACGGCTGCGGTGGCGGATTCCCCGCGTTCGGGTCGAGCTGCTGCGTCAATTTGCGCGTGCCGTAATTTAGGCGTTTTGTGCCTGCGCTCGACATTTGTCCTTGCTGCTGCAAATTGTTGGCTTCTTGCATGGCATCTTGCGCGAGTTGACTTTCGCCAATGTTCAATAAACGCGTCGCCGCGGCTTTGAGTTTTTGAGTTGCTCCCGGAATGTTGCCCGCTTGCGCGTCGCTCAAGGCTTGCGTTTGCAATCTGTGCGCGCTGACGCGTTCGACAATGTTCATCACTTGCGGATTAATGGGAGATTCGGTTGCATATTCGATGACAATGTCGGCGCGCACGATTTGCTGCGCGAGTCCGAATGCAGGCACGTCGTACATGATTTCTGCCTGCGCGATCCGATTCTTGCCCATCGGTTTCGGCGGCAAAATCAATTCGGCAAGAATTTGCTTGCCCGTTGTTTTGTCAATGTCGCCAAGTGAGATTTGAATCTCGCGCGCCGAAATCGCGCGCTGGCTCAAATTAGAAATGAGCGGCAGGGTTTGCCACACTTGGCGCGGCATGACATCTTGCGCGAGACGAAGGGTTAACTCGGCGTTTCGCACTACGGTGGCTTGTGAAGTCGCGAGAATAGTTTGAAACACCTTGGCGATTTCTTGTGGTGTCTGGATTAATTCGCTCGTTCCACCGCTGACATTCCCTAACGCGTCCAACAACGCGTGATTCCAATCATCGGACATGCCCATTACGGCTGGCATTCCCGGCGCAGCCGGAGCAACGTTCACAAGTCCCAAACCCAACGCGACAATGGGAATGTTCTGTTGACCTGCTTGCTGTGCCAAAGCTTGACAAGCTGCTTCATCGCCCCAACTGTTGCCGTCGGTGAGCAAAACAATTTTGTTGACACGCCCCGGGTCAAAATTGCGGCGCACTTGGTCAATTGCTTGTTGCAAACCCAATGAGATTTGCGTGCCGCCGCGGTCTTGAATCGAATCCACCACTTGCATCAGTTGGGCAATGTTTTGCGCGGGCTGCGCTTGCACAAGCACATCCACCTGGTCATCAAAGGTGATGATAGAAACATAGTCCGTCGGCTGCATATGTTGAATGAGCAGCTTGGTCGCTTCGCGCAAGTTATGAATTTTGGCGCCGTTCATCGAGCCGCTGCGGTCCAGCACGAGCGCGAGATTGAGCGGCGCTTGAACATTTTGCAGCTGTGCGTCGGTCGGATTGGCGTCCAGCAAAACATACGCCAGCTGTTGTGGCACATTCGCGTTCACCGCATCGTGTAATAAGCGGATTTGTAAATCAAGTTCGCCTGCCATAGAACCTCCATTTGTATGTGTGGACTTGCGATTCGATTCGAGGGTCAAAAACCAAGTTCTCGCGCGTCCAAAGCAAATTCTAACTTTGACCTAATTTAAAAATGGTTTTGACTTTGCCAAAGATAATTTCATCGCCGTCATTCAAGGGCTGCCGCGAATTGGGCGGAATGATTTGGCCTTTGAGGCGCGTTTGATTTTTGGTTTGCAGCGCGGTGAGAGACCATGTTACGCCGACACGCTCAATGTACGCGTGTTGGCGCGAAACAGTTAGACTATCAGGTTGATTAGCCAAGTCCACTTCGGGCGTGGAGGTAGCATCCGCGCGTCCAACGAGCGAGTGCGGGTTCAAATCAAAGACTTCGCCTGATGGTGTTCTGAGCGTTGCATACACGCCTGTGCG
>JAJTXZ010000143.1 GCA_021463195.1 Anaerolineae bacterium | reverse complement strand
CCATTCCGAACCCGGCCGTCAAGCCCGCCAGCGCCGATGGTACTCGAGGGGCAACCCTCCGGGAGAGTAGGTCATCGCCAGCCGGAATCTCTTTTTTTTAAACATCTAAAAAATCGCGGTCAATTTGACCCGCGATTTTTTTGTTGCCGCTGAATTTGTTGTTACCGCAAATATTCGTCGTTATCTTTCGAGCGCGTATCCGATTATTCCGCCGCCCATCAATCCGCACAACGCGCTTGCCGTCCCCCATAATAGACTCGCCGCAATAATGTCCGCCGTTTGGCTTGCGGTGAAACGTCCAACGACTTCGCTCAACGGCATCGCCAACAAGTCATTCAACGATGTCTGCATTAAAAAGCCCAAGCCAAAGCCGACCGCGCCCGCAAAAATTAACACAAGCATTGTGCGCGGTTTCCAAATCGCAACGCCCAAAAAAAATCCCAGCAGCGCGCCGAGGACAGCATACTGGATTATCGTAACGCCTTCGAGCGCCGCGCGAATCGTCGTCTGTGGATTTACGCGCGCCGTCAAAAAGATTGACGTCAGCAAATAGCCGCCGCCGCAGCCGAGAATACCGCTCAATGTGAAAAGTAGTGTATGCGCGCGCCAACGCGTCGTTGCCGCGAGCCACGCCGCGCCCAACGCGCCTGCGGCGCCGTACAAAAAAATGCCGACCGCGAGCATTAGATTTGGGTCCGTGAGATAAAGACTCAAAACGCGCATCAACATACCCATCGCCGCAAAGGCAACGGCGAATCCTTGCGCGCCCGCCAAAGAGGCGCCCGCCAAAAACGCGCGCGGCGTCTGGTCGGCAGGCGTCGTTGAATGTAGTTGCTCCATAAAAATCTAACGCGTCACTACGCGTTCCAACCACCAGCTCGCAGTATGTTTTTGGCCGTCCAACACTTCTTGCAATAACTCGATGCGCCGCCATGCCAACTGCGCCTCTTCCGGTTCGAGATATTGGTCAAACACTTTTTCCAGCGTCACGGTATTGTCAAAGACCGTTTTCCACAACTTGAAGTTACGGTTCGTGACATGATAAAAATATTCGCGATTGATATCTTCTGTTTCGTCTCCGCCTGTCACCACGCGATGGTCAACCAATAACGCCGCGCAATCCTGAATATCTTTTTTCTGAAAATTCACGCGCGCCAATTTTGTCAACAATAAATCCGCCAGCGGCAGCGTCAGCGGCGCAAGCGCGAGCCGCGTTGAAAAATCAAACGTGAAATCTTTGCGTTGCGTTGGACTTGCCACCTCTGCGGTAACACCTTCCTTGAAAAATTCGAGTTCGGTCGGCGCATCCGCTTGTTTGTTCCAACCGCGCGCCGCGAAAAATTCCGGCAAACGTGTCCACGCATCCGCCGCCGCGATGAAATCCAAATCGCTGTACGCGCGTTGCAGCGTGGCGTGCGATTCGATGCTTGGACAGCGCGTGTAAATCGCCACGCCGCCGCTCATTCGCAGCGTGAATCCTTGCGTCGCCGCGTCATTCACAATTTCTGTGCCCAGTTGCGCCAATTCATTCGCCGTTGTCACTCGTGAGTTCCTCTCCGGTCGTGGCGTGCGGCGTACGCGCCGCAC
>JAJTXZ010000142.1 GCA_021463195.1 Anaerolineae bacterium | reverse complement strand
CGAGCGGAGGCGAGAAATCTCGACCTTGCGCGTCAAACGAGATTTCTCATTGCATTCGAAATGACAATGGCTGCTCCCTGACTTTGTGCCAGCCCTACGATAGACAGGGCAACTGCAAGTCAAGCGCGTGTTCCACGCGTCATTGCGCGTAACGTATAGCGGCGCGGTTTGGCGTTTTGACTTTAGCCACCCGCCAGCGCGGGCAATAACGCCACAGTATCGCCGTCGCGCACATTCGTTTCCAAACCGTTCAGAAAACGAATGTCTTCATTATTGAGAAAAATGTTGATGTGCGTTTTCACTTGGCCCTGACCATCAAACAAACGCTCGCTGATGGTGGGATATTGCGCGGTGAGCGTATGCAATGTTCCGCGCACATTTTCGCTTGCGGAAATTTCGATGGTGGACAAGCCGTTCGTGTGCCGACGCAGCGGCGTGGGGATTTTGATTTTGGTTGACATGATTGTTGGAGATTAGAGATTAGAGATTGGAGATTGGCGCGATGAACTGCATCGCCTATCGAGTCTCGAATCTCTAGTCTCTTTCCTTATGCGACTGCAAATACTTGCGGTTCAAATTGTTCCTGAAACGATTCGAGATTCGGTTCCGTATCAATGCGTTGGTGCGCGACGTCTTTAATCGCCTCGCGCGTTTTCAAACCATTGCCCGTGATGTAGGCGACGACGGTTTCGTCGGGGTCAAGCGTGCGCGCGTCCGCCAATTTTTTCAAAACAGAAATCGTCACGCCCGCGGCGGTTTCGCCGAAAATGCCTTCCGTGCGCGCGAGCAATGCCATCCCTTCCGCCACCGCGCTTTCGGGAATCGAGAAAATACCGCCGTCCGATTTGCGCGCCGCGTCAATGGCGTAACGCCCATCGGCGGGATTGCCAATCGCGAGCGATTTCGCGATCGAGCGCGCCTTGACCGGCGTAATCTCGCGCGTGCCGCGCCCGAACGCATGCGCCACCGGCGCGCAGCCCGCCGCTTGCGCCCCAATCATTTTCGGCAAAGGACCTGCAATCAATTTCGCTTCGTACAATTCTTCAAAGCCGCGATTGATTTTCGTGTACAGCGCGCCGCTCGCCACCGGCGCAATCACCGCATCGGGCGCGCGCCAACCGAGTTGTTCTGCGACTTCGTAGGCGAGCGTTTTGGAACCCTCCGCGTAATACGGACGCAAATTGATATTCACAAAACCCCAGCCGTAGGTTTCCGCCGCTTCGGTGGCGAGACGATTGGCTTGGTCATAATCGCCTTGCACCGCCACAATCGTCGCGCCATAAATCGCCGCGCTGAGAATTTTCGCGGGTTCCAAATCGGCGGGAATAAAAACATACGATGGCAGCCCCGCGCGCGCGGCGTGGGCGGCAACCGCGCCCGCGAGATTTCCGGTGCTCGCGCACGCGAGCGCAGGCAAATCAAATTCCAACGCTTTCGCCGCCGCGACGGAAACAACGCGGTCTTTGAACGAAAACGTGGGATTCACCGTATCATTTTTCAGATACAAATTGTTCAATCCCAATTCGCGTCCGAGATTGCGCGCGCGCAGCAGCGGCGTCCAGCCGTCGTTCAAATCCACGCGCGGCGTGTACTCGCTCGGCAAAAAATCGTGATAACGCCACAGTGTGCGCGGACCATTCGCAATGTTCTCGCGCGTGACGTGCGCGTTGCGCGCCGTTTCATCATAGTACGCTTCGAGCGGACCGAAACATTCTTCACACACAAACAATGCGTCAATCGGATACGTCGCGTGACATTCCCGACAACGCAAACCGCGCAGCCAAGACATGACCTCTCTGCTCCTTTGGGTCCGCCGCTTTTTCGATTTTTCGAGACGCGTGACACGTTTTCGGAAACGT